>CAMBMU010000004.1 GCA_945868725.1 Spirosoma fluviale | reverse complement strand
ATAAGCGCTGAAAGCATCTAAGTGCGAAACTCACCTCAAGATGAGACTTCCATATAAGGGCCCTAGGAGACTACTAGGTTGATAGGCTGCAGGTGTAAAGTCAGTAATGGCATAGCTGAGCAGTACTAATTGCCCAAAGGCTTACCTACGAATGGTTACAGTTTCTACCGATATGTGTTGATTTTGAGTACGAAGTACCATGTACCAAGTACCAAGATGATGAACATTAGATATTAAGTGAGATACTAGAAACAAGAAACGAGAAGCAAGACGATAAGTCTTGGCTCTTGTATCTAATCTCTAGAAGTCTTGCAAAGATTTAGGCGGCCTAGCGCAGGGGTCCCACCTCTTCCCATCCCGAACAGAGAAGTTAAGCCCTGCAGCGCCGATGGTACTGGGGTTACACCCGGGAGAGTAGGTCGCCGCCACATTATTCAAGCCCTTCGATTCGTTTCGAAGGGCTTTTTTGTTGTACTAAGTACCAGGTACAAAGAACAAAGTACGAAGTGCGAGACGGTTAGAACCAAGAGCCAAGAGACAAGAAATTAGACATTAAATTCTGCCGCTAGGAAACTCCTGCTAATAAGGAGCAGCATTTATCTCGGTTCTTGCATCTTGTTTCTCGCTTCTTTTTAATATCGAATATCGAACGCCGATTGGAGAATGAAGAAGTGAAAATTCGTAAACCAAACGAATCTCGTAGCACAACGCAATTGAGTCTCGTTTCGTGGTTCTCGGCTCCTGCTTCTTTTTTTAATGTCGAACGCCGAACGCCGATTGGAGACTGAAGAAGTTGAAATTCGTGAATCACACGAATCTCGTACCACAACGCAATGAGTCTCGTTTCTTGTCTCTCGATTCTTGCTTCTGAGTCTACTTTGTACATTGTACTTGCCTGCCTACCGCAGGCAGGGTACCTAGTACAATGAAGTCTTTGTTCTCGTCTCTTGCCTGCCTACCGCAGGCACGCATCTGAGTCTACTTGGTACTTCGTACCTCGTACATTGTACTTCGTACAGTTCTTGCTACTTCCAATTGTTTTTTTTGCGACTAATTCATAACTTTTTAGGATGTTTACAGGTTTTTAAAAGACATGAAAAAAATCGGATTCTTTAGTGCACTGATTCTGCCTACACTACTCTTTTTGGGAATGCAGTGGGGAGGCCCCTTCCTATGGATGATTCATGTCTTTGTTTTCTTGCTTGTTCCCCTAATGGATTATGTGATTCAAAAGGATAAAGCCAATATTCCAGTAGCTGAAGTGAGCGAATCTATGAAGGCTCAATTTTACAAGCTGATTACCTTTGTTTGGGTTTATGTACAATTGGCAGTGCTGATCTGGGGTTTCTATGTGGTGAGTACACAGGAATTGTCTTTGATCTCCTGGATTGCCTTTGCTACCGGAATGGCTCTGATAACTGGTGGCATCGGCATTACTGTGGCACATGAGTTGGGTCATCGAACCGAAAAGGTAGAACAGATCTATTCCAAGATTCTCTTGATGACTGTCTGCTACATGCACTTTTTTATCGAACACAACCGAGGACATCATGTACGCGTAGCCACTCCTGAGGATCCAGCTACAAGTCGAAAAGGAGAGACTTTCTATGCATTCTGGTGGCGATCTGTTACTCAGGGTTACCTCAGTTCTTGGCATTTAGAGACAGAACGTCTGAAAAAGAAAGGCCAAGGCTTCTGGTCTCTTTCCAATCAAATGATTTGGTTTCAAATCCTACCTCTGCTATTCGTCGCCTTCTTTTTTGGTCTATTTTCTTACGCTCAAGGAAGATTGGTTTGGGAAGTTCCCGCCTTCTTTTTTGTTCAAAGTATTTTAGGGTTTTCACTTTTGGAGTTAGTGAACTACTTAGAGCATTATGGAATGCAACGAAAGCAATTGCCTTCAGGACAGTACGAAAAAGTAACCCCCCTTCATTCTTGGAACGCCTCTCAATTGGTGAGTAATTTTCTCCTTTTTCAGTTGCAACGCCATTCCGACCACCATGCTTCTGCACACAAGAGGTATCAGGTATTAGATCACAACGAGGATAGTCCCCAATTGCCTGCAGGATATTCAGCAATGATTATCTTGGCTTGTATTCCTCCGCTCTGGTTTTCTGTGATGGATCCTCGACTATCGGACTGGCAAAAAGAACGGAATATTGAATTAGTCGAGTAGGAAATTATTGAAGAAACTGCTCTTCAAAGCCATCCAAATCACAAAAAACAGCATTCCCCAGAATAAGTATATCCTATAAAAATCAGCGGTTTCCTTATATCGATTCTCAAGAATCTCTGTTTTTTCGAGGGTGTCAATTTGTTCGAAGATTTGATTCAAGGCCTTTCCTTCCGAGGCTCTAAAAAATTGCCCGCCCCCAATGGTGGAAATCTCTCGTAGGGTGCTTTCGTCTAGGTAACTCTCTACCATTTGTGGTCTGCCGAAAAAATCAGTTCCATAGGGTACCATTCCATCTTTTCCTACAGCAATGGTATAGATTTTTATACCAAATGCTGTTGCCAGTTGAGCAGCAAAAATAGGGTCAACATTGCCTGCATTGCTTTCTCCATCAGACAAAAGAATCATCACCTTAGAAGGAGATTCACTGTCCTTCATGCGGTTGGTTCCTGCAGCTATTGCCGACCCTATCGCAGTCCCCTTGGCTTCGATCATGGAGAAATTGATCTCTTCAATCAAGCTAGTAAGCAATTGGTAATCGTTGGTCAATGGAGAAAGCGAATAGGCCTCACCTGAAAAGACAACCATTCCAATTCGGTCTCCAAATCGGCCATTGATGAATTCCACTGCAGTTTTTTTGGCAGCTTCCAGTCTATTGGGACTAAAATCTTGTAAGTCCATGGATTCAGAAATATCCATGACCAACAAAATATCAATCCCCTCAGTATATTGTTCTACCCGCTCATTGTTCCGTTGAGGTCTGGCCAATGCAAGAACTACAAATATTAGAAATAGAAAGAAAAAGCCAGTTGGAATCAAACGGAGGTAGGTCCAAGGGTTGGCTTTGGCTACACTCTTCGGTAAGGATAGCTCAAGGACTGGTTTTTTGAGGAATTTGATAAACTTTCGAATTAACACCAATAAAGGAATCAACCACAGTAAATTCAAAAGTAATGGGTTTTCCCATTCATAGGATTGAAACGTCTCTGGCAAAAACCAAGACCAAGAAAAAAACTCAACGAGTGACTCTCTCATGGGTGATTTGGTTTAGGGTGGCTTGGTAATTTGTGCGTGCAACTTCCAAAAGGTAACTAGTAGCAGCACTTGTATCTCCCTCTACGCCGGCATAAATAATCATATCAATGCTTCGCAAGGCTTTAAATACCTCCTTGTCTTCTAAGGCAGCTGCAATTTCGCTGGAAGTCCATTCTTGGATTGGTTGGGAACGCAAATGTTCTAGATAGCCCTTCCATAGGCCAATCGCCTCATCAGCAAGCGTTTGATTTGGGTTCTGCTGCAGTACTTCAGCTAGTTTTTTCCATTTTCGCTCAAACTGTACCCATCGAAGTTTTTCTCTATTTTTTCGGAAGAGGCGTTTGATTCGTTCTGCAAAAACAAAGAAAATGATTCCTAAGCCTAGCAGTATGCCTACAATGACAGCACTAAAAACAAACCAATTGAACGGTTTATCCAAGGCTTGGTACACATTATTTTCTTTGAATTGCAGTTGCTCGGGTATGGAATCTAGGTTGAGTTTTAACTTTAACTCTGCCTCGTTCGTAAAGTAAGTGATGCTATCGTATCGGGCTAATTCAAAAACTGGTAGCGAAAGAAAGGAGGAGGGCTCCAATGAAAAATTGGACAGGAAGTACATTGCACTATCCTGGGTGACCCCATCCGCAGTGGCTGAAACAAACGTTTTCTTCTCCAGAAAGACAAATGGAGAGAAATCGAAGGTAGAGTCGGGGAAGATTAGCTGCGCTGATTGAGGGTAACTTGCTTTCAAGACAAATCCTACTCGCTCACCAAGCTGGGCAGAATCCTTTGTAAAATATCCGCTCACCTGCACTTTTTGTGCTGAAAGTTGTAGGGATGTGCTAAGAAGGAAAAGTAAAAGAATGCCTCTACCCACGCTTCATTCGTTTATTTCGGTACTTGAATAAGTCAATCAAAGGAATGACAATATCTTGTCTAGAATCTATGGCCAAGTAATTGATTTGATTTTTTTTGCAGATTTCTTTCAAATGTTCACGTTCACTGGTGAAAGTATCTGCAATTTTCTTAGAAAAGCTACCAAAAACAGTATTTACCCAAGTGGTCCTCCCCCTTTCCTTATCAAAGATGGGTACAATTCCCAAGGTTGGGAGAGCAGCCTCCCGTGGGTCTGTCAGTTGGATGGCTACCAGGTCGTGACGCTCTGCAAGTGCTCTAAAGGACCGTTCGTAACCCTGATCGATGAAGTCAGAAATAATTATAATGATGCTTTTCTTTTTAATGAGATTCAGTGCAAAGGTGAAAAGCCCATTCAAATTGGTTTTTAAACTCTTGTTTTCATGGTCAAAAATCCCACGAATAATTTTTACACCTTGTTTATTTCCCTTGGAGGGTAAAATTAATTTTTCTTGTTGGTCGGAATAAGAAATCAGCCCCACTTGGCTGCCATCGTAGACCGCGGCAAGGGTAAGTACGCCAGCAATTAATTTTCCCTGGTCGATTTTTTTTAGACCCTGCTGACCAATATCCTGGCTTCCTGAAATATCCAGTAAAAAATAAACAGACTGGTCTTTTTCCTCTTTAAAGGTCTTTACAAAGGTGCCATGACCCTTGGCGGAAACTTTCCATTCGATAGTCCGCACATCGTCACCATACTGATAAGGCCTCAAATCATCAAACTCTAAGCCAGACCCCTTGAAAAGCGATTGGTACTCTCCTTGAAGGTGGTTGTTAGCCACCTTTCGGATCATAATCTCATATTTTCTAAGTTTGCTAAATAGCTGATCCATGTGTAGGATTTGAATTGGCTAAGTTAAAGTCTTGAAGCGAAAATTAAAATTTGAGAGCAGCTACCTCAGTGGATTTTATCCGTTAAAAAAACCTAATTTTAAGCTGTGATTTATCGATTCATTTCCTTTCTTTTTCTAGCGCTAGGCCTTTCTTGCACGAGCAATTCTTCCCCTCAAGGGATTCTGGATGAGAATTTGATGGCGTCCATCCTCGTAGATATACAACTCGCGGAAGGGAAAGTCAGTTCCTTGCCTATTTCCTACGACTCTTCTCAAGTTTTATATTCTTTACTAGAAAAAGATATTTTTTCGAAACATGGGGTGACTGATTCTGTTTTTATAGAAAATATGGAATATTACCTAGAATCTGCCGAAAAGATGGACCGTATCTATGCTCGTGTCATCGACTCCCTGGTAGTACTCGAAAATAATCCCAAGCCAAAGGAGTAAATCTGATGCTGTATCCAGCCAACCTTGAGCAAAAAATAAATTTTGTAAAGATTAAAGAGCTCCTCAAAGCAGAGTGTACTTCTCCTTTAGGGCAAAGCTATGTAGATAGCATTTCCTATTCTACTGATTTTTCCTTGGTACAGCGGCTTTTGGACCAAACAGAAGAGTTTCGTCAGCTCCTCATTGCTGGAGAGTCCTTTCCCTCATCCCACTTTACTAATCTGAACCCCTACTTGGAAAAAGCCAAGTTGGAGGGTGCTTTTTTGGAGCAAGAAGAATTCCAAGAGGTTAAACTTGCCCTTCAAACCCTCAAATCTTGCATTACTTTTTTTCAAAAGTTTGGAGATCCTTATCCAACGCTGAAGGCATTATTGGGTCTTTTGATTGACCTGGATCTCAAACTGCTCCAGGTGATCGATCAGGTGCTGGATGAGAAAGGCAAACTTAGAAGCAATGCTTCCAAGGAGTTGCAATTGATTCGCACCCAGATCCTGTACGAAGAGGGTCGGCTAAGGAAAGTGATGGAGCGGATATTCAAAGATGCTCGTGCTAAAGGCTTGATGCCTGAGGATGCAGCAATGACTATTCGTGGCGGTAGAATGGTGATTCCTATTGCTGCTGAAAATAAGCGTAAGCTTCGTGGCTTTATTCACGATGAGTCCGCAACTGGGCAGACGGTATTTATGGAGCCAGAGGAGGCTCTTGATATTAACAATGAAATTCGCGATTTGGAGTACATGGAAAAACGCGAAATCATTCGGATACTTACTCGTCTAACGGACCAGCTTCGACCTACTATTCCTGCACTTCGTAAAGCTACCAATTTTCTGGGTGTGCTGGATTTTGTACGTGCCAAGGCTCGGTTTGCCCTTAAAACGGATAGCCATAAACCCATTCTCACCCAAGAAAGAACGCTCTCCTGGTCCCAGGCACGGCATCCTATCCTCGAATTTTCCTTAAAAGCCCAAGGAAAACAGGTAGTTCCGTTAACGATCAAGCTTGATAGCCAACAGCGACTCCTACTTATTTCTGGCCCCAATGCAGGAGGTAAATCCGTTGCGCTCAAAACAGTAGCCCTCTTGCAATACATGCTGCAATGCGGACTCTTACTACCAGTTCATCCTGATTCGAAGAGTTCTTTATTTGATCATTTTTTTATTGATATCGGCGATGAGCAAAGCTTGGAAAATGACCTAAGTACCTACTCCTCACACCTGATGAGTATGAAGCATTTCACACAGTTTTCCACTAAGAAAACGATTCTTTTTATCGATGAATTTGGCACAGGTACGGAGCCGCAATTCGGGGGGGCGATTGCAGAATCCATCCTACTCACTTTAGCCAAACTAGGTGCTTATGGCGTAATAACCACCCATTACGGCAACCTAAAGCAGTTGGCGGAAAAGCAGCAGGGCTTAGTGAATGGTGCCATGCGCTACGATGTGCAAAAATTGGAGCCACTTTACCAATTGGAAATTGGGAAGCCAGGTTCTTCTTTCGCTTTGGAAATAGCTTCAAAAATTGGACTTTCCAAAGAGATTGTAGCCTATGCAAAGCAGCAAATTGGTGAAGAGCGCGTTCGCTACGATCGATTATTGACCCAATTGGAAAATGAAAAAAACCACTACGACATCCTCTTGAAGGAGGTTAAAGAAAAGGATAAAGTACTTGAGTTGACCCTGAAGGAGTATGGACAACTGAAAGAAACTTTGGAGCAAACCAAAAAACAATACATCCAAGAAGCTAAGTTGGAAGCAAAATCAATCTTGGATCAAGCCAATAAAAAGATAGAGTCTGTAATTCGAGAAATTAAAGAGGGAAAGGCAGAGAAGGAAGTAACCAAATTTCTCAGGAAGGAGCTTGATGTCTTTAAGGAAGAAATTAAACCTGAAAAAACCACGATCAAGGAGCCCAGTATTCAAGTGGTAGGGGGTCAAATTCAAGTGGGTGATTGGGTACGGCTGAAGGATAATTCTGCCATTGCAGAGGTGGTCGCTATAAAAAATAAAGATGTTGAACTTCTGATTGGAGACTTAAAATCTAATGTGAAACTTTCCCGACTAGAGAAAATCGCGAGAGCAGAAGTGAAGAAGGAATTAAAGTCTATTGAAAAAAGGGGGAGCTACCAAACGACAACCAAAATGATGGATTTTTCCTCCAACTTGGATTTGAGGGGAAAAAGGGGAGAAGAAATTCTCCCACTTATTCAAACCTTTATTGACGAAGGGAATATGCTAGGAGTGAAAAATTTACGGATCGTCCATGGTAAAGGAGATGGGATTCTGCGTGAGATAAGCCGTAATTTATTACGAGCCATGCCCCAAGTTGGGAAATTGGAGGATGAGCACGCCGATAGAGGCGGAGCTGGAGTAACCTTAATAAGCCTTAAGTAATTACTAGGACTTATTTTTTCACGAGGTTAAAGGTGTAGTTTCCTGCTAGGGCGGAAGTTCCATCTACGCGGGCTCCTGGCAATGGAATTCGAAAGTCCAATCGTAGCGTAGTTCCTGTTTGAGTAAAGGAGATTTCACGCGTTGCCGCAGGCTTACTACCTGTCAATATAAATTTATCAAAGTTGGTTCCAGCAAAACTCCAAGTGCCGTTGTCATCAAATAATTCGGCTGAATTTCTAGTGGAATAGGTTTTGGAGGCACCCGCATTGAGGAATATCTCAAAGGTAGCAAAGGTGCTGGTTACATTCTGTCCATCACGAGTAACTGATCCCCCTCCTGCCACAGTCCACTTTGCGGTTCCTGTTCCCGTTAGGGATTCTGTAGCGATTTGTTCTGGAGTTTTTTTTGTGTCAGGCGTTTCTCCCTTCTTCTTACAAGCAAATAGGAGGCTAAAAATTAGAAGAACTGGGAAAATGGAGAGATATCGAGAATTCATTTGAGATGTAATTTTTTGAATAGTAAAAGCATACGAATATGAGCCATTTGACTTATTTAAAGTCTTCCATGGCTATTTTTTTTTCACAAAAATCAAATTCTCTTGGGTCATTGGAGCAAATCACTACAATTCGATGCTGCGTAAACTGCTGGATAAGGTCTAAATACCAAGTCACACCTTGTTTGTCTAAGTTGGTAGTAGGCTCATCTAGAAGGAGGAAAGGGACCTCAGAAAAAATGGCTAAAGCAAGCTTTACCCGCTGCTTCATGCCTGAGGAAAACTGGGATATGGCTTTTGATTTATGTTTCTCTAACCCTAATACCTCAAGAATTTCTGCGTTAGATCGCTGCTGAAGCGGATTTTTAAATTGAAAATGAAAGGAAAGTACTTCGCTAAGCGTGAATTCTTCCGGCAATTCTAAGTAGGGGGTAGCGAGCGCGAGGCTACGAAACCATTGCTCTTCGACAATTTGAGTTGCTCCTGATTGGTACTGAATTGCCCCAGATGTCAATGGAATGGCTCCAGAAAGGCATTTTAAAAGGGTGGATTTTCCAGATCCATTTCCTCCGGTAATGGCGATCCTGTCCCCGGTGATAAGTTCCAGATCAAGATTTTTAAAAATCCATTCGTGGTGAAAGCGCTTGGAAGCGTTTTGAACCTGGATGGTAAACATGCTAGTTGATGTAGCCTTTCATTACCCCACGTTCAGATGAACGGATAAAATTTAAAATTTCATCTCGCTCCTTGGTAGCTGGTAGGTTGATTTCTATTTCTTCAAGGGCACGGCTATTATTTAAACTATTCAAGAATAGGTAACGGTATACTTCCTGAATGTGTGCAATAGTTTCGCTAGAGAAGCCTCTTCTGCGCAGGCCTAAGGAATTGACACCTGCGTAGGTAAGGGGTTCCCTTGCAGCCTTGGTGAAGGGAGGCACATCTTTTCTGACTAAAGATCCACCTGAAATCATGGCATGCATGCCTACTCTCACAAACTGATGTACCGCACTTGATCCGCCAATGATCGCCCAATCTTCGATGGATACATGGCCAGCGATTTGAACCGAGTTGGCTACAATGACATGGCTCCCAATCACACAATCGTGTGCTACGTGTACATAGGCCATCAATAGGCAATTGGTGCCTACTACGGTGGTTTGCTTTTCTACCGTACCGCGAGAGATAGTCACGCATTCACGAATGGTGGTGTTATCCCCAATAACTACCGTAGATTCTTCGCCTTGAAATTTGAGGTCTTGTGGAATTCCTGCAATGACGGCACCAGGAAAAATCTTGCAATTTTTACCGATCCTCGCTCCGGGATAGATGGTTACATTGGAGCCAATCCAAGTATTGTCTCCGATGATCACATCTTCATGGATCATGGTGAAGGGGTCAATATGTACTCCTGAACCTAAAGTGGTATCAGGATGAATAGAACACATGGAGCTGATCATATATCTTTTCGGGTAATGCTTGCAGTCATGATGGCTTCACAAACTAGTGTATTGCCTACGTATGCTTCTCCCTTCATTTTAGCAATTCCCCTACGGATAGGGGCAAGGAGTTCGCATTTAAAGACAATGGTATCACCAGGCAAAACCATTTTTCTAAATTTACAACTTTCAATTCCTAGAAAATAGGTCCAGTAATTTTCGGGATCTTCTACTGAGCTCAAGACTAATATGCCTCCCGTTTGTGCCATAGCCTCTACTTGCATGACCCCAGGCATTACTGGATTTCCGGGAAAATGGCCCATGAAGAAGGGTTCGTTCATGGTTACATTTTTCACCCCAGCTACCACGGTCTCATCAAGGTAGATGATTTTATCTATCAGCTGAAAAGGATAGCGATGTGGCAAAATATTGCTTATCTGATTGATATCCATTACTGGAGGAAGCTTTGGATCGTAAAAAGGGATGTGGGAAGCCCCCATTTTTTCCATCGCTCGTTTCAATTTTTTTGCGAAGGCTACGTTGGCAGCATGCCCAGGTCGAGCAGCAAGTATTTGGGCTTTCAATGGACGACCTACCAAAGCCAAATCACCCACCACATCCAAAAGCTTGTGGCGTGCAGGTTCGTTTTTATAGCGCAAGTCCACATTATTGAGGATCCCCTCTTTTTTTACTTCAACGGACTCCTTGTTAAACATTTTGGCTAAATGTGCCAATTCCTCTTTTTCAAGGACTCGGTCTACCACTACAATTGCATTGTTCAAATCCCCACCTTTGATGAGGTTGGATTTGTAAAGCATCTCGAGTTCATGCAAAAAACAAAAGGTTCTACAAGAAGCAATTTCTGGTCTAAATTGACTGATGTCTGTTATTGAGGCATGCTGACTACCAAGTACTGGTGAATTGTAGTCAACCATTACGGTCACTCTGTAGTTGCTTGCAGGCAAAGCCACCATCTCCACTTCTCTGGAAGAGTCTTTGTATTGGATGGTTTCTTGAACTTCAAAAAATCTTCTCAAAGCATTTTGTTCCTCAAGTCCAGCATCCTCAAGTACCTCGATAAACTGGATAGAGGATCCATCCATAATCGGTGGCTCTGGTCCGTCAAGTTGAATCAAGACGTTATCTATCTCCATACTCACAAGAGCCGCCAACACGTGCTCTACAGTATATACTCGAGCTCCATTTTGTTCCAAAGTAGTGCCTCGTGACACATCTACTACCAAATCACAGTCTGCATCTACAGTGGGTCGACCCTCCAAATCAATCCGTTGGAATTTTATTCCATGATTCGCAGCTGCCGGCAAAAAGGTCATGTTGGATACCACGCCGGTATGCAGCCCTACCCCTGATAATTCTACCTGCCTTTGAATGGTATGTTGTTTAACTGTCATGTTTTTACACTAAAAGGATATTTGGGATGCAAATTTACCCCTTTTTTTCCAGTTGTTGAATTCGTTTTTGGAGATCGTCCAGATTTTTGAATATGCTATAGGAGCGGAGAAAATGATTTAAGTCCATTGCCAAGAATCCAAATAGGGTTTGTCCTGATTTTTTGATCGACTTGATCACCCCAGTATTTCCTCCAATAGTGGTGTGATCTGCAATTTTGAGGTGTCCTACGATGCTGGCCTTACCTGCGATGATGCAATAGGCACCAAGGGTAGTGGATCCTGCAATGCCTGCTTGTGCTGCGATAGCCGTATGTGCGCCAACCACTACATTGTGGGCGATATGCACCTGGTTATCAATTTTGACTCCTTGACAAAGAAGGGTAGATCCCATCGTGGCTCGGTCTACCGTACTGTTTGCTCCGATGCTCACCTGGTCTTCCAAGACGACGTTACCGATTTGAGGGATGGTTTTGTAGGAGCCGTCTGCCTGGGGTGCAAAGCCGAATCCGTCCGCACCCAGTACGGCACCTGAGTGAATCACACATTGCTTACCTATTTGCGTGTCCGAACAAATTTTGGCACCTGGGTGAATCACTGTGCCGTCGCCAATCTTGACTCGGTCGCCAATGAAGGCATGTGCGTGGATTTTGACACCTTCGCCCAATACGCAATCCTTTCCTATGTAAGAGAAGGCTCCTCGGTAAACACCTTCGCCTACAAGGCTATTTTCGCCCAAGTAGCTAGGTTCTTCAACGCCCACCAACGTTCCCCTGCTGACCTGATTGTAGGCTTCTAGCAAGGTGGTAAAGCCAGTGTAAGCGTCTTTTACGCGGATTAAGGTGGCCGTATGGGGTTTTGAGGCAACAAAGTTTTCCGAAACGATCACTGCCGTGGCAGCGGTTTCGTAGAGGTAGGCTTCGTATTTATCGTTAGCCAAAAAGGCAATGCCTCCGGGTTGACCTTCCTGGATTTTATCGAGGCGGTAAACTTTTTGCGTAGAGTCTCCGTCTACAGTTCCCTCCAAAATACCAGCAATTTGTTCCAATGAAAATTCCATAGGTGGCAATTGGTTTAGTTGGGTAAAATTAAACTTTTTGCTACGCATACGTAATGTTTTTCCACCATCTTGCTCATAATCTTGATGTTCGGTAAGTCGGCAGCACTAGCAACATCGACCACTTCACCTTTTTTGGTTAAAATTGAAATGCGGTCTTTTTCCAAATACCCATAGTTACTGATCGTGCCCGTAGAGAAAAAGTACCCTAAATCTTCGTCAGGTACTTGCAGTTTTTTCTGTGCTTTGGTTCGTAGGTGTTCAATCTCTTGGCTTGAAAAAGGTTCATTCACCAGGTTGATTTTAAACAGTTTACGCGTCAGAAACATTTGTGATATGTTTTGAAGGACGTAGTCCGGATCATTTTTCCAAAGCTTAATGGCCCCCCAAATATCAAAATCATCCAGCTGTAAAAACTTTTTGAGCAAGCTTGAGTCTGCTTTAAAATCTGCTAGTGACACCTCCTGACTCATGAAGTAGGCCATCTCTTCGGTAACAAAAAAGGTTCTTCCATCTTGCGCTAATTTTTTTGCGCGTTGAATCAGGTTGATGAGCATTTTCTCCGCACTAACGGTCGTTTTATGCAAATACACCTGCCAATACATCAGCCTCCGCGCACTTAAAAAATTTTCGATTGAATAAATCCCTTTTTCTTCAATCACCAACTGATCGTCCTTGACGGCCATCATTTTGATGATTCGATCAGCACCAATGGTGCCCTCAGATACCCCTGTAAAGAAACAGTCCCGCTGTAAGTAGTCCAATCGATCAATGTCTAGCTGACTTGAAACGAGCTGATGAAAGAATTTTTTAGGGTACTGATTTTTGAATATCTGAAGTGCTAAAGTTAATTGCCCTCCAAACTCCTCATTGAGCAGTTCTATGGTAAGCAATGAAAGTTCTTCGTGTGGAATCCCTCGCAATAGGCTGTATTCCAAGGCGTGAGAAAAGGGGCCGTGTCCAATATCATGTAGGAGAATAGCTAAAAGTGCAGCCTCGTATTCCTCTTCTGTAATTTCGGTTCCTTTAATGCGTAGATTGTCCAAAGTAATGCTCATCAGGTGCATGGCACCCAAAGCATGGTGAAATCGGGTATGTAAAGCCCCGGGGTATACAAAATCAGTTAAACCTAATTGACGGATTCGGCGTAATCTCTGAAAGTAAGGATGGTCAATGATGGCAAAAATTAACTCGCTAGGGATGGTTATAAAACCATAAACAGGATCATTGATTATTTTCTGGCTTTTCAATCACCACGGATTTGATTGACTCAAAAGTAATTATAATTTTAGAAGAAAAGGGAAGAAAGATGTCTCAAAAATTCAAGGTATTGTGGGCAGACGATGAAATTGATCTACTCAAACCCCATCTCTTATTTCTAGAGGGAAAGGGCTGTGTCATTACGACCGTCAATTCAGGGATAGATGCGATCGAAGAAGTCGAAAATGCCAATTTTGATGTGGTGTTTTTGGATGAAATGATGCCTGGAATGACCGGATTGGAGACGCTTCAGCATATCAAGCAGCTCAAGCCTCAGATCCCAGTGGTCATGATTACCAAAAGCGAGGAAGAGCAGCTGATGGATGAGGCGATAGGGGGCAAAATCGCAGACTACCTAATCAAGCCTCTCAATCCCAGTCAAATTTGGCTTTCAGTCAAAAGAATACTTCAAAACCGACAGCTAGTAGAATCAAAGACGGCCCAAAATTACCAGCAAGAATTTAGACAAATAGGCCAAGCATTGGATGAAGCATCCACCCCGCAGGAATGGGCTGATCTTTACAAAAAGCTTACTTTTTGGGAAATGGAAATTGACCGCACCGAAAACAAGAACATGCTAGAAGTGCTTGAAGCTCAAAAAACTGAGGCAAATAGTGCTTTTGGGCGATTTGTCAAAGCAAATTACCTGGATTGGGTAGCAAACCCAGAAACCGATGCGCCACTGCTATCCCCTCAAGTACTCAGGGAATGGGTGTTTCCTATTTTGAAAAAGAAAAGACCCGTATTTTTTATTTTAGTGGATAACCTCCGCCTAGACCAATGGGAGGAAATTGAGCCACTACTGGGTGCATACTTTCATGTGGAAGAAAAATCCACCTACTACAGCATTCTCCCTACTACCACCGCCTTCGCTAGAAATGCATTGTTCTCTGGCATGATGCCTTCAGAGATGGCTAGTCGCTATCCACAGCTATGGGAAGATGAGGATTCGGAAGAAGGAAAAAATAAAAATGAAGAGGCTTGGATAAAAATCAACTTAGAAAAAAATAAAATTCCACTAAAGTTTTCCTACCATAAAATTTTACAAATGCAGGAAGGGAAAGCTGTTTTGGATCAATTCCATAGTTTGCTTCAGAACGAATTTAATGTACTGGTATACAATTTTGTAGACATGATTTCTCATGCGCGCACAGACATGAAAATGATCCGTGAGCTAGCGCCGGATGAGTCGGCTTACCGCTCCTTGACCCGAAGTTGGTTTGAACATTCCTCCTTATTTGAGCTGATGAAAAAAATACAGCAAGCAGGAGGGGAGGTGATTTTGACCACGGATCACGGTACCAAGAGGGTAAATAGGCCTTACCGGATTATTGGAGATAAGCATGCCTCGACAAACTTGCGATACAAGCAAGGAAAGAATTTGAATTTTGAGGCAGGGAAAGTTTTTGAAGTCCGGCGCCCCGAGGAAGCCAAGCTTCCGAGACTAAATGTATCCTCTTCCTATGTCTTTGCAGTGGAAGATTATTTCTTTGCTTACCCCAATAATTACAATTATTACGTAAATCACTTTAAGGATACTTTCCAGCATGGGGGTATTTCTCTTGAGGAAATGATTGTTCCTATTGTACATTTGCGGTCTAAGACCTGATTATTTTGCACACCATCTCCTACACCTTAGACCATATTGATGACATAGCCAATCTGTTAATTCAGGAAGCGGGCGATCAAAAAATTTGGATTTTCAGAGGTGAAATGGGTGCAGGAAAGACTACTTTGATCAAATCCCTAGCAAAAGTATTACAGGTAGCGGATTCGGTGAGTAGCCCTACCTTCGGAATCGTCAACGAATACCAAACTCAAGCGAAGGGGCTCCTCTATCATTTTGATTTTTATCGCTTAGATGACCCCATGGAGGCCTTGGATATCGGAATAGAAGAGTATTTTTATAGTGGAAACTACTGTTGGCTCGAGTGGGCTGAAAAGATTGCTCCCTTTTTGCCGGAGCGATTTTTCCATATTGAGCTTGAATTAGCCTCTGAAACAGGAAGAATATTAACCCTTCATCACCATCAAAATGGCCACTGATTTGTCTGGAGTAGCTGCCGTGGGATTGATCCCCAAAGAGTATCCCTCCCAACTAAAAAAAGGAGGTAAACCCATCACCATAGGTTTGCCTAAGGAAACTTCCTCCGAAGAGAAGCGAGTGGTTTTAAGCCCTGAAGCGGTTCGAATTTTGAATCAAAATGGCATTGAAGTAATGGTGGAAACCCAAGCAGGGGACCGCGCTAAGTTTTCAGACCGACAGTTTTCGGATGCAGGGGCAAAAATAGTTTATTCTCGCAAGGAGGCATTTGCCGCTGATGTGGTCGTCAAAGTAAATGCCCCCACGGAGGAAGAAATAGCAGACATGTCCGTTGGTGCCTGTTTGATTTCAGCCTTGCAACTTGAAAAGCAAACATCAAGTTACATCCAGGCCCTCAACTTAAAAAAAATCACTTCCCTTGCTTTTGAGTACTTGGAAGACAAGGTGGGAGGGATGCCCGTGGTGCGTGCCATGTCAGAAATCGCTGGAAGTACGGTGATGCAGATTGCTTCGGAATACCTTTCTAGCGTAAACGAAGGGAAAGGATTGATTTTAGGAGGAATTACGGGGGTGCCACCGACTCAGGTCGTCATCATTGGTGCAGGTACTGTGGCGGAATATGCCGCTCGCACCGCCCTAGGTTTGGGTGCAAACATTAAAGTTTTTGACAATCACCTTTACAAACTCCGACGAATCAAACAGCTACTAGGACAGCAGATTGCGACTTCCACCATCGATAATGCAAATCTTTCACAGGCCTTGGCTGAGGCAGATGTGGTGATCGGAGCCTTGCGTGCCGAGAAGGGGAAAAATAAAATTGTAGTTTCCGAAGAAATGATTTCAAAAATGATTCCTGGAAGCATTGTGATTGATGTTAGTATTGACCAAGGTGGCTGCATTGAAACAGCTCAGGTAACATCCCATGAAAACCCAGTATATCGCATGCATGAGGTGATCCATTATGGGGTACCGAATATTGCTTCTAGAGTAGCCAGAACAGCCTCGTATTCTTTGAGTAACATCTTTACACCAATACTTCTCCAGATGAATGATTTGGGAGGAGCTGAGGAAATGATATTTACCTACAAATGGTTTCTCAAAGGGGTGTACACCTACCGAGGAAGTCTTACCAATGCCTTTATGGCAAAGAAATTTGGGTTAAGCCATAAGGAATTGCAGCTGCTGCTAGCGGCTCGTTATTGATAGGGATTGGTGTTAGCGCCTCATCTCAGATTAAAAAAAAATGACTTATTTTTGATGGAATTATCTTCGAATTTCCAATCAGTACTCATGCGAAAAGTTCTCCTTGTTCTTTCCTTCTTTTTAAGTACTGCTTATGCAGTGGCGCAACAGCCTCCAGCCGCGTACCTCAAAGCCAAAGCAGATTTGGAAGCCAAAGCTTATGGAATGGCTAAAGATGGATTTGCGACTTTTCTCGATGAGACAAAATATGGGACTCTCTCTTATTATGCGGCCTTTCATAGCGCAGAAGCCGCGATACAATTGGGTCAGGCACCCGAAGCGATTGAATTGCTTTTAGCACTGAAAGGTAAAATTTGGGAGCAATTGGAAGCGCAAACCTATTTGCTTGGGCAGGCGTATTTTCAGAATAATCAGCTTTTGGAAGGACTGCAAACGATGAAAACGCTTACGCGTGATCCTTTTGCAGGTAAGGTCTACCGCGCTTCATTTGAAAAATTAAAATTGAGCTCCTCGAGTTTTCTGATCACTCACCTCAATGAGTTCAAGGAAAATCAAGGCTATACTGCTGCATTAGCTTATGTCTTGCAGCAGAAGGTTAGTATGTCGGCTTCCGAGCGTAGCACCCTCAACCAAATTCTTCAATCTGGTACTCAAGGAATTTTGAAAGATAAGGTGCTAGATGTCGTTTTGATCTTACCGTTTACCACTAGTGCAGAACAGGATATTTCTTTGATAGAATCTACTAATTTCTTGCTGGAACTCTACCAAGGAATTGAATTAGAAGTGGCTAGACTTAAAGCCAATGGAGTAGCGATTCAGCTCCACACCTTCGATTCAAAGCGAAATCTGGAATACCTAAACGCACTCGTAAAAGACCCAACTGTTCTTGCAGCAGATGTAATCGTAGGCCCTGTTTATCCAGAGGAAACAGCCCTTGTAAGTGCTTTTGCGGAGGCACAAAAAATTCCATTTATACACCCACTTTCCAATCTCGGGGATAGGTATGAAGAAAGTCAATTTAGCTACTTATTTAGGCCGGCACTAAGTTCTCTCGCCAATGGGGTAGTGGATGCCCTGAAAAAGCAAGGATGGGGAAAAACAGTTGCTATTGGCTACAGTGGTAATTCTCGTGACGAGCAGCTTGGGCTTCTGCTACAGAATCTATTGACAAAAGAGGGATTTAACCTGGTAAAAATTCAAAAAGTCGATTCTAAGAATGCCAATGCTTTCCTTCAAGGTTTGGGTGTACGAAGAGGAAACCAACCTGCGGTAAACCAGGTGATTTTACTTTCAGATGATCCAGCACTTGCGCAGCCGGTATTTTCCCTGATGGAAAGCATTTCTGCTGAGGTACCCTTGTTGGTCATGGATTCTTGGCTAGGCTTTAATTTTTCTAATTTCGAGATGTTGGAGTACGCTAATTTCTATTTCATTTCCAACAATACCCCAAAGTATCATTCGGAGGCGATGGATGATTTCCGAAAACTGTTTTATTCCAAACACCTGCAATTCCCTTCCACCAACTCCCTTCTAGGTGCTGAACTAGTTCATTGGGTCCATACCAATGCGGAATTTGCGCAAGATTTTGATCTCCGCCCAAGTTTAGATAAAAACGGGAAGCAGCCCGGTCGACTTACCTGGGGATTTAATTTTCAAAAAGTGAACAACAACAGCTATTCTCCTGTTTTTAAGCTTGAATCTGGGGAATTGATCCCATTAAACTAAACCATGCAAATTTCTGAAAGCAAAAGGCTTTTTGCCCATGCTAAAAATTTTATTCCTGGAGGCGTAAACTCTCCCGTTCGGGCTTTCCGTGCAGTAGGTGGTGAACCGATCTTTATAAAAAGAGCTGATGGAGCATTTATCTTCGACGAAGACGGCAATTCCTACATTGAACTCATCAACAGTTGGGGGCCGATGCTTTTGGGGCACAATTCCCCGCTGATCCGTGAGGCGGTGATTCGTGCCATGGAGGATGGAACTTCCTTTGGAGCACCTACCGCTCGCGAGGTTGAAATGGCAGAGCTATTGGTTCGGATGGTACCATCTGTTGAAAAAGTCCGCATGGTCAATTCGGGTACTGAAGCCACCATGTCTGCTATCCGCGTTGCGAGAGGATATACTGGGCGGGACAAAATCATAAAAATGGAAGGGCATTACCATGGACATGGAGATTCCTTTCTCATTGCTGCTGGCTCTGGCGCGATCACCATGGGACATCCGGATTCACCTGGGGTAACCCTGGGTACAGCAAAAGACACACTTTTAGCACCCTTCAACGACTTAAACGCTGTTGAGTCTTTGGTGGAGGCCACTAGGGGCGAAATCGCCGCCTTGATTTTGGAGCCTGTAGCAGGAAATATGGGACTCACTTTGCCCCAAGAAGGATACTTAATGGGTCTTCGGGAAATCTGCACCCGTGAAGGGATAGTCTTGATTTTTGACGAGGTAATGACCGGTTTTCGATTGGCCAAAGGCGGTGCTCAGGAGCGATTTGGTGTGACTCCAGATCTCACTACGCTGGGCAAAATCATTGGTGGAGGAATGCCAGTTGGGGCCTATGGAGGAAAAAAGGAAATCATGGACTTTGTTTCTCCTGCAGGTCCTGTGTACCAAGCAGGTACGCTATCTGGTAATCCCATTGCGATGGCAGCAGGCCTGGCCATGCTACATCATCTTGATACTCACCCAGAAATCTACGATCGCTTGGAAGCTATTGGGGAAGAGCTAACTGCAGGAATAAATAGCATCAATTCAACCTTGGGGCTAGACTATACCCTCAACAAATTAGGGAGCATGTATTCCTTGTTTTTCACTTCTGTCCCAGTAACTGATTTTGAATCTGCCAAAAAATCAGATACCCAGCTGTTTGGCCGCTATTTCCAAAGTATGCTCAAACGTGGGGTGTATCTAGCCCCGTCTCAGTTTGAAAGCCTCTTTTTATCGACTGCTTTATCGAGCGAATTGATCGGCAAGATCCTGCAAGCGCATGAGGAAAGCATGAAAGAAATTCATTAACTAATTGACGATGATCTTGAAAGTATACGGCATCAAAAATTGCGATACGATGAAGAAAACCTTTTCCTTTCTCGAAGGGAGAGGCATTTCTTTCGAGTTTATCGATTACAAAAAGCAGGCTCCTACTTTGGAATTACTCAAAAGCTTCCACTCAAAAACTAGTTTGGATACCTTAGTAAATCGCCAGGGGACCACCTACAAAAAGTTGGATGATTCGCAGAAAGAGGCGGTAGGACAGGAATTAACGGCATTTCCAATTTTGATTGCGCAGCCTAGCATGATCAAAAGGCCCTTGATCGAATATTCCGATGGAAGTATCACCTTGGGATTTGTACCCGACCAGATCGCCTCAAAACTAAAGTAAGTAGGGTCGCTTTATCCAGGAGATTCCTCCGGGCTTGATTTAGGGTTGAGGTGGAAAAAATGTAGGCAAATGTGTTAAAATATCTTGGGTCATGCCATCCAAATCATAGGAAGGCTTCCATCCCCAATCTGCTCGGGCATGACTATCATCGATGCTGTCAGGCCAAGAATCAGCGATGGATTGACGAAAATCCACTTGATAGTTAATTTCAAAGTTAGGCACCTCTTTTTTGATGCTTGCAAAAATCTCTTTTGGAGAAAAACTCATGCCCGCGAGATTGTAGCTTGATCGGATTTTGACTGCTTCTCTTGGTGCATTCATCAAATCTAAGGTAGCCTTGATGGCATCCGGCATGTACATCATGGGGAGGTAGGTGTCCTCGCTCAAAAAGCAGGTAAAGGGCTGGTTTGCAATCGCTTTGTGGTAGATATCCACTGCATAGTCCGTGGTTCCTCCTCCAGGTAAAGATTTGTAGCCGATTAGGCCGGGAAAGCGAAGGCTCCGTACATCTACCCCATATTTTTCAAAGTAGTAGTTACACCAACCTTCCCCTGCAAGTTTGCTTATCCCATACACCGTGCTTGGATTTTTTTCACAAAACTGTGGGGTATTTATTTTGGGTGTTCCAGGACCAAATACAGCAATGGAAGATGGCCAATAAATTTTTTCTAAACCTTGCTCTTTCGCGAGTTCCAATACATGGAGCAAGCTATCCATGTTGAGCTGCCAAGCAAATTGTGGATTTTTTTCACCTGTAGCGGATAATACTGCAGCGAGGTGGTAGATCTGTGTTACCCTTTCCTTCTTCACCAAGGCGCCTAAGGCATCCTTATCCATTATATCCAATACTTCAAACCTGCAGTAGGGAAACTGTACGCTGGCAGTGGCCCTTAAGTCAGTTGCGATCACTTGGTCCCCGCCAAATTGAGCGGCTAGCGCCTGGGTTAATTCTGAGCCAAGCTGTCCCGCTGCTCCGATAACAAGGATTTTGTCCATAGGGTGGTCTTTCAAAAAACCCATATTTGCCATCAGGGTTTTTGTTTTATATTTGGGTTCACTTGCGCAAAAATAGTAAAAAACACCTGTTTCTAGCTGTTTTTTGATCAGTAGTAATTTAAATTTTAGTCAAGATTAAATCTCTAATTAACCGACCATGTACGAGCAGTTTAAACCCAAATTAGAACAAGAATTACAGTCCATAGAGGAAGCGGGTCTTTTTAAAAGAGAGCGTATCATTACTTCGCCACAAGCAGCAGAAATCACCATTTCTGGAGGGAAGCAGGTATTGAATTTTTGTGCCAATAACTACCTAGGATTATCTTCCCATCCGCATGTAGTCCAAGCAGCTAAAGATGCGATAGATACCCATGGCTTTGGACTATCTTCTGTACGCTTTATCTGTGGAACTCAGGATATTCATAAAGAGCTCGAAAAAAAGCTTTCCGAATTTTTGGGTACAGAGGATACCATCTTGTATGCTGCAGCTTTTGATGCCAATGGAGGAGTTTTTGAGCCCCTATTTGGAGCAGAAGACGCCATTATTTCGGATGCATTGAATCACGCTTCCATCATCGATGGGGTTCGTTTGTGTAAAGCCATGCGCTACCGCTACGAACACAACAACATGGAGGACTTGGAGAAGCAACTCCAGGATGCTGTGGCAGCAGGGGCCCAACAGAAGATCATTGTAACAGATGGTGTATTTTCTATGGATGGTACCATCGCAAAGCTGGATAAAATTGTTGCATTAGCAGAAAAATACCAGGCCTTGGTCATGACCGATGAGTGTCACTCCACTGGATTTATGGGGAAAACGGGAAGGGGAGTGCACGAGCATAGAGGAGTGATGGGCAAGATCGATATCATCACCGGTACACTAGGCAAGGCCTTGGGTGGAGCTTCTGGTGGATTTACTTCTGGAAGAAAGGAAATTATTGAATTGCTACGTCAACGATCTAGACCTTATTTGTTTTCAAATACCTTAGCGCCTTCCATTACAGGAGCATCTTTAGCAGTGCTTGAATTGTTGTCAAAAACTACAGAGCTAAGAGATACGCTAGAAAAAAACACGCGCTACTTCCGTGAAAAGATGGAGGCAGCTGGATTTGATATTAAACCAGGGGAACATGCCATTGTGCCAATTATGCTCTACGACGCGGTACTTTCCCAGAAGATGGCGGAAAAATTATTGGAAAGAGGAATCTATGTCATTGGATTTTACTACCCAGTAGTTCCCAAAGGGCAGGCTCGAATTCGCGTTCAAATCTCCGCAGGCCATCAGCAGGAGCATTTGGATCAGGCCATCGCTGCATTTATAGCAGTAGGCAAAGAATTGGGAGTAATCGAGTAACATCAAAAAATGGGATGAAGTTTTTCATCCCATTTTTTTATCCTCCTACTTTGGTAGGCAAGCCTTTTTTCTTGGCAAAATCGTGTTCCGAAAGATTTTCAAATCGATCGTACAGGTCCTCGTTGTTGAGGTAGTCGTTGATGATTTCACGAACTTCTTGAAAAGATAGGTTGTGCAATACCTTTCCATTTTTAGCCATGGAGATTTGTCCTGACTCCTCTGAAATAACCAAGATTAGAGCATCTGTGGCTTCTGACATGCCGATTCCAGCTCGGTGGCGGAGTCCAAACTGTGCAGGCACCTCACGTTCGGTAACCGGGAGAATGCAGCGTGCAGCTTTGATTTTTCCCTTATGGATAATTACTGCTCCATCATGCAGTGGGCTATGCTTGTTGAAAATAGCAATCAAGAGTCTTTTCGATAATTCAGCATCCAAGATATCGCCACTTTCCGCATAAAATTTCAATTCTACCGTACTTGAAATTACAATCAAGGCCCCTGTATTCGATCCTGCCAGGACTTTGGCTGCATCGATAATGGGGTTGATATTGAAGGCGGAATTTTCTTTTTTCTTCCAGAAAAAGAGCATGTCTTTCCATCCATTATCGTTTGAAAAAATGGAAGAGCGGCCCAGGATGAGTAAGAATTTTCTAAATTCTGGAGCAAAAATTATGATAGCAGCGATCACACCCACTCCCATAAATTGCCCCAGGATGATGGTAAGTAGCTCCATCCGTATTGCCTGTACCAATAAGTAGATCAAATACAGGGAAAGGAATCCTAGGAAGATCTTAATTGCAACAGAACCTTTCAAAAGCTTGTAGACCTGATACAACAGGGCTGCTACCAACGCAATATCGATTATATTGACGATGGAGATATCTAAAAAGCCTATTTTGAAAAGTAAGTTCAAGGGTACAATTGTTCGAATAGTTGGATAGTTTCTTTCGCTTCCTTTACATCATGTACGCGTAAGATAGCAGCACCTTGCAACAAAGCATACATATTCAGGGCCGTAGTCCCATTTAATGCTTCATTGGCACTGATATCCAGTGTTTTATAAATCATTGATTTTCTAGAAATTCCTGCCAAAACCGGAAGCCCTAGACGTTTTAAACTGCTTAGATGGCGCAAGAGTTCGAAATTCTGTGCACTTGTCTTTGCGAAACCAAAACCTGGATCAATAATTACATCTTTAATGCCAAATTTTGCGAATTGCTCAACTTTATTCCCAAAATAGGATAAAACTTCCGAAATAAGATCCGAATAGTCTGTTTCATTTTGCATCGTTTGAGGTGTTCCCCTCATATGCATCGCTATGTAAGGCACACCAAGCTCTCCAATTATTGGGAGCATCTGTGGGTCCAAATTGCCTGCTGAAATGTCATTCACTAGGTCAGCCCCGGCTTCAATGCCTGCTTTTGCTACTTCCGAACGAAAAGTATCAATTGAAATGAGTGTGTCAGGAAAGCTATTTTTGATTTCTAGGATTGCGGGAATCACCCGGTTGATCTCTTCTTCAATGGAAATATTTTCTGCTCCTGGTCGCGTGCTGTATCCCCCTAAATCTAAAAAATCCGCCCCTTCTTTTATTTTTTTGGCGGCTTCGAGTAGCACAGATTTTTTGTCAGTTGGAACTCTGCTCCCTTCAAAAAAAGAATCTGGGGTCAGGTTTATAATTCCCATTACCTTGGGTTTATTCCAAGAGTATAGGCATCCCTTGATTTGAAATGTATATTTTTGGGGAAATAATTTATCTTCGGTAGAAGAAATCATAGTTGATCCAGCAAATATTAAATCCAGCAGTGTGGAGACGCAGACTAGCAACGAATATAAGGAAGTAATCGCCCGATGTAAAGAATTGTTCCGTAAGAAAACTATCGATTATGGGACAGCTTGGAGAATTTTGAGATTGCCTTCGCTCACGGACCAGATTTTCATTAAGGCCCAACGGGTGAGGTCTATTCAAGAAAAAGGAAACCAAAAGGTGAATGATCCCATCGTCGATGAGTTTGTGGGAATCATCAACTACTGCTTGATTGCCTTGATTCAAATTTCTCTTACAGAAGAGGAGCGGATGGAAATTCCTTTCGACGAATTAGAACCGCTTTACGATCATTGGACTAGCGCCACTAAAGGACTTTTAGAAAATAAGAACCACGACTATGGAGAAGCTTGGAGAGACATGCGCGTCAGCTCGATGACTGATATCGTATTGATGAAATTGTTTAGAGTCAAACAGATCGAAGATAACCAAGGAAATACCTTGGTTTCTGAAGGAATTGAAGCCAACTACCAAGACATGATTAATTATGCAGTATTTTGCCTTATTAAATTAGGATACCATGAATAAGAATCTATTTTTCTGGATTCTCCGTCTTTTGGTGGGGGGGCTTTTTGTATTTTCTGGTTTGATTAAGGTCAACGATCCGGTAGGTACTGCCATCAAGTTGGAAGAGTATTTTGACGTGTTTTCAAATGATATTGCTCCATTTTTCTACCAATTAAAGCCTTATGCGCTTCCTTTGGCTGTATTTTTGGTGGTTTTTGAAGTGGTTTTGGGAATCATGCTTTTAGTGGGGGTGCGTCTAAAAGAGACGGTATGGGCCTTGGCTTCGATGATCCTCTTTTTCACCTTTCTCACTTTTTACTCGGCTTATTTCAATAAAGTTACCGATTGTGGTTGCTTTGGTGACGCCATCAAGTTGACTCCTTGGGAATCCTTCTACAAAGACATCATCTTGTTGGTATTGATTTCTTTCCTGTTTTTCTTCAGTAAGGATCTTCCCAAGAATGCCCCTCGTTGGGCAAATTACACGGCTGGGCTAAGCTTATTTCTCTCCCTTGCTTTGGCAGTATATGCGATTCAAAACCTGCCTTTTATCGATTTCAGAGCCTATAAGATTGGAGTGAATATTCCTGTCAACATGCAGCCATCCGCACCAATGGTGTATACCTATGTGATGAAAAAAGGAGGGGAGCTCGTGTACCTCGATCAGTACCCTACGGATGAAAGCTATGAGTTTGTGGAGATGACGCTCAACAATCCGGAAGCCTTACCCAAAATTTCTGATTTTGCAGCTTGGAATAGCGAAGGGGACCAATCGGAATTTTTGTTTCAAGGCAATAAAGTGATTTTGTTGAGCAGCAACTTAACGAAGATGAGTGATGCTAACCTTGAGCGGCTCAGCCAGCTTTTTTCCTCACTCGAAAAAGCACCTGTTGAAATCATCTTTATGGCAGCTGCTACACAGGAGGAGATCGATGCGGTAATCGCAAGGAATGGATGGAAGATTAAGGGCTTACAGGCGGATGCAACCGTCGTAAAAACAATCATGCGCGCCAATCCAGGAATCATGCTATTGAAAGATGGGGTAGTGGTAGGTAAATACCACCACAACAATACGCCAGAGGCCTTGGAAGTGCTTGAACTATTTTGATGAGTAAGTTGCTCAAAGTTGTATTGGTAGGTCTTCCCGGTTCAGGAAAAACCACTTTTGGTAGGCAGCTTGCCAAAGAATTGGGCTTTCCTTTTTTGGATCTAGATCAATTGATCGAGGAGCGTTACCAACTTCAGATTTCAGAAATTTTTTCGCTCCATGGAGAAGGAAAATTTCGTGAATGGGAGACGGCGGTTCTTCAGGAAACATTGAATCAAGATCGCGCCTTTATTTTGGCTTCAGGAGGAGGGACACCCTGTTTCAATGACAACATGGATTTAATCAACACCCATGGGGTATCAGTGTATCTAGAAGTGCCTCTAGGGTCAATTTCTAGCCGATTGCAAACTTCCAAGGTACAGCAAAGGCCATTATTTCAAGGCCTGGATCAAGGGGAGATTACCTTAAAACTTAAGTCTTTATTGGTGTCTCGAGAATACTTTTATAACCAATCAAAAATAAAGCTCAGCGGGGAAGATTTTTCCGCTGAGCTCTTATTGACTGAATTGATTTCTAGACTTAAAAGTTAAATCCGACCGTAATCACCCCTGAGGTAATTGAATTTTTTATTTCGGTCAAGGGTCCATAGTTAACCCCGTTTTTATCCAGCACTTTATAGCTTCGATAGAGGCTGTTGAACTTCTGGTTTACCAGAGAAAAATCTAGGTTGAAGGAATCAAACTTAATTCCAAATCCACCGGAAAGTAGCTGTGTGCTTTGATCTAGTGAAGAATTAAGGTAAGGATCTCCAACGTAGCCATAGCCGGCACGAATTCTGAATCGTTCAATTTTGGCTTCTCCACCTAGTCTATAATTGACCGTGCTGGTGTACAAATCTTGGATGACTTGGTTGTCGGGGCCTTCGTTGAAATCTGTAGAATTGATTCGGGCTACACTGTAATCCACCCAATCCACATCTGCGGAGATAAATCCATGTTTACCCAAAAAGATTGTGGCCCCACCTCCTATTTTAAATGGAGTTCGGAGTCCGTAATTGCTCAGAAAGACATCTGAAACCGCATTTTCCGCACCTAAGGTCTTATTTTCTTGTGCGAAAAAATAGTTAGCATAGGTTGCAGACAAGCTCGCCTCATATTCTTCGTTTAAAGCAAACCAAGTGGGTGTCTGAAGTACGAACCCCAGATTTACGTAATCGATAGGTTTGTATATCAAGCCTAAATTAAGATTTACTCCCGTACCATTGATATACAAGTTTTCTAGCAAGGAGGAATTGATTAGAGGTTCATTTGCAAACGCTTCATTGTATTTTTTGATGGAGGAGAATTCGATGGAGCGAATTCCTAGGCTTCCTCCAATGAAAAGTTTGTGGTTAAAGTTGGCACCATAGCCAAAATTAATTTGGCTTGCATTTCCTTTCTGGGTAATATTTTCGTCTTGAAATGGAACACCCAAAACGAAAGAGTCGTACGCATTGGGATTGGTGATGGGTTTGCCATTGGCATCTACTGCAATAGGATTGATCTGATAAGTTTGATAGGCCAAACCGGTAAGTCCGCGGTTTTCAATTTGGCTTTCAGGCACCCCAGAAGCATCTCCCAAATAAAAATCAATAATGGAGCTATTTCCTAATTTATCGGAATAGTACCCGAATTCATTCGAAAAATTGGCGATTCGTTGAATGCTGAATCCCCATGCTCCTCCTTTGAAGGCGCCTTTTTCTAAGGGGCCCTTGGGACTGGCACCAACAAAACTCAAGTTGGGAAGTGAGAAATTAGAAGTAGAATAGGACTTAGTTTGATCCAAATAGGTGGCATCTGTGGACCAAAGGTCGTAGCCCAAACTTATGCTTGCTTCAGAGTTTCGAAAAAAGCCAAGTCCTGCTGGGTTACCAGAAAGGTTGGATACATCTCCACCAAGAGACCATTGTGTACCTCCCACGCCTATAATCCTAGCAGAACCAGCAGGGGTGGATTTGCTAAATCGATACGCATCTTCGAAATAGCCACTTTGGGCTAGTACGCTCCTAGAAGTCAGTGAGATAAAGCATAGGAATAGGGCAAATAACCTCATATAGTGAAGGGTTAGGTTGTAGTAGTTAACGAAGCAAAGTTTGATTTCGGATAAATTATCCAAAAAAAAAGGGGAATTAATTCCCCCTTCCTCTGGATCCTCCTGAGCTACTGCTGCCTGAGGATCCGCTTGAACTTCTACTAGGGGCGCTCATGGCACCGCCAGAACTAGATCTGCTCGGAGCACTGTAGTCTGAAGAGTTGGAGCTCGACCTGCTCGGTGCGCTTCCTGTGCTGTACCCGTTTGACTCACTTCGACCATAGGTAGAACGAGTTGCTCCATTACTTGATCCAGTAGATCTATTGTAAGAAGGACTGCTGTTCGTCGAACGAGTAGCTCCTGTATCGTATGAACCCGTATTTGGGCTGCTAGAATAACCTCTTCCGGTACTACCTGGTGTCGAAGATGGTCTTGCGGACTGTGCTGAATTCCGAGAAGGGGTACCTTCACCTCTACTCGAAGCTGCTGAGTTTACATTTCTTGAATCACTTTCTACACGACTTCTTCCAGAAGTATAGTAATCATTTTGTGAGGTACTGAAGTCACGAGCGGCAGAACGATTAGATTCAGTTGACCCCAATCTTCTTGGCGAGGCGCCATCTGAGTTGGCTACATTTTCTCTAGCTTGAGATCTTGCGGTATTGGGAGTTCCGGCAGATTGTGCTACACCGCCAACACCATTGCCCATGGAAGAACCACGACTAGGTCTTGCACCATACACCACATTGCGTCCACCATTATCAATTCCTGGAAGTATAATGATCGGTCCAGTAGCATAAATTGGTCTACCCATTGCCCCCCAAGAAGAACCCCAAGAGTTTCCTCCCCAGAAAGAATTGAAAAAGCCACCATTCCCCATATACGAATACATGGGAGAATAGTAAGGACTTCCCCAACCCATGCCAAAGCCTAGATTGAAACCCGGTCTATATCCCCAACCAGAGTTGAAAAATGGATCATACATACCCATTCCGAAAGGACTCATTCCCATCATGCCCATTCCAAATGAATTCATTCCCATCATGCCCATTCCAAATGGATTCATTCCCATTCCGTAAGGACTATATCCAAAATTGAAGGCAGAATTGCCCCAGCCTGAATTACCCCATCCAGAATTAAAGTTTGATACCCGAAAGGTATTGTAGATATCAATATCGGGAGTGGAAGTGCTAGTAGCCGATTGATTTTCTTCAAAGTAGACCACATCCTCTCCAGAAGAGGTATTCAGCTGTCCATATCTAGAAAGGTATTCTGGATTGACATTTTTGGAGCTAAAATTTTCCTGCGGTACTACGGTAGAATTGGCAAGATTTTGAAAAGTGGCAGGCTGGTTATTTGCTACCATATTTTCAGTTGCTTTTTTCACGTCAGCAGACATGAAATACAAATTGTCTTCAAAGGAGTTTACTGCCATTTTATTTGAGGTGCAGGAAACTAACACAGAAGTGCACAGCAGTGCAGAGGCGGAAATAAAGGCGATTTTCTTCATGGGTGAAGTAGTTTATGCTTGGTTAAACGGAATGACCAAGTAGAGGTTGTACTTTTTGGGTTATATTTGTACTTCCAACTGATCAAAATAAACACATTTCTTCTTATACAACAAGTAAATGAGTAAAGGACTTCCAAAACGGAGTGAAGATTATTCCCTCTGGTACAATGAACTGGTAAAAAGGGCCGATTTGGCTGAGAATTCCCCGGTGAGAGGATGTATGGTAATTAAGCCTTATGGGTATTCCATTTGGGAGAAAATGCAAGCTGAATTGGACCGAATGTTTAAGGAAACAGGCCATTCCAACGCCTATTTTCCACTATTTATACCCAAATCTTTTTTAAGTAAAGAGGCAAGCCATGTGGAAGGATTTGCCAAAGAATGCGCTGTGGTCACGCACTATCGCTTAAAAAACGCAGCCGATGGTTCGGGGTTGATTGTTGATCCTGAGGCTAAATTAGAAGAGGAGTTAATTGTTCGCCCTACTTCAGAGACAGTCATTTGGAGTACCTATAAAAATTGGATTCAATCCTACAGGGATTTGCCGTTGTTAGTCAACCAATGGGCAAATGTGGTACGCTGGGAAATGCGAACCCGTTTGTTTTTGAGAACTACCGAATTTTTATGGCAAGAAGGGCATACTGCTCATGCTACGTCAGAAGAGGCGATGTCCGAGACGGTACAAATGATGAATATCTATGCACAGTTTGCGGAAGAGTTTATGGCGCTCCCTGTTGTGAAGGGTAAAAAAACAGCGAATGAACGATTTGCTGGTGCAGATGAAACTTTATGTATTGAAGCCTTGATGCAAGATGGTAAAGCGCTTCAAGCAGGTACATCCCACTTTTTAGGGCAGAATTTTGCCAAGGCATTTGAGGTTAAATTTGCAACCAAAGAAGGCGGCTTGGAATATGTATGGGGAACTTCTTGGGGAGTGAGTACGCGTTTGATGGGTGCCTTGATTATGGCGCATTCGGATGATAACGGCTTGGTGTTGCCTCCCAAACTTGCTCCATTTCAAGTGGTCATCGTACCGATTTACAGAGGAGAGGAAGAATTAGCGATGATTTCGGTAAAGGCGAAGGAAATCATGGCAGAGCTGAGGAAAGCTGGTATCAGTGTCAAATACGATGATCGAGATACTCAGAAGCCAGGCTGGAAGTTTGCAGAGTACGAATTGAAAGGAGTGCCTGTTCGGATTGCGCTAGGTCCTCGAGATTTAGAAAATAAGACCTTAGAAATTGCCAGAAGAGATACCTTGACTAAGGAATCTTTCCAATGGGAAGAGATGCCAATTGCAGATAAAATCGGCACACTTTTGGCTAATATTCAGGAGCAGATTTATCAAAAGGCTTTTGATTTTAGAAAAGAAAATACCACCGAAGTAAATAGCTGGGAAGAATTTAAGCAGGTTTTGGAACAAAAAGCTGGGTTTTTGGCCGCGCATTGGGATGGAACCGCTGAGACTGAAGAGAAAATTAAGGAGCTGACTAAAGCCACCATTCGATGCATTCCTCTGGATCAAGTATCGGAGCAAGGGGTCTGCGTGTACAGTGGAAAGCCCTCTACTGGGAGGGTGCTTTTTGCCAAGGCCTATTGATTTTTAGCCAATGAAAAACCCGAAAATTCTCGGGTTTTTTTCTTTTTCGGTAAGAATTCGTAAGAATCATGTAGATTAGTTGTTATTCATCTTCATTTTTATGGAAATTTTAGTCTTAAGTACGCTGCTGCTCATTGGCTTAGTTTTGCTATTGGTTGAAATTATCTTTATCCCTGGAACAACTGTTGTGGGAATTTTTGGATTTCTGGTAAGTGGGGCAGGACTTGTATTTGCGTTTTTAAATTTTGAATATTCCATGGCCTTGTGGATTGCAGGCATTGCCCTAGCGATCAATTTTGGAGCAGTTTGGTATGGGTTTAGTTCAGGCGTTTGGAATAAATTTTCGCTGAAGTCAACCCAGTCGGGCGGAACTTTCGATGGTAGAACAGATGGTCTAGAAGTAGGAATGAAGGGATTGGCAGTTTCGGATATCAAGCCTTACGGAAAAGCATCATTTAATGAGCTTTGGGTAGAGGTGAAGTCTGAGTCTGGATTTATTGAGGTGAATAGTTCAGTTACCATCATTAAAATTGAAAACAATAAAATCAGTGTAAACTAAAAAAAATATGTTTGAAGAAAGTTCATTATTCGTTTTGATTGCTGCCTTTGCTGGCATCGTTCTCCTATTTATTTTCTTGTATTTTGTTCCAGTAAACCTTTGGATTACGGCTCAATTTTCGAATGTTAAAGTTGGAATCGGAGAGTTGATTGGAATGCGAATTCGAAAAGTGCCACCAAGTTTGATTGTCAATGCGATGATTACAGCGACCAAGGCTGGTTTGCAATTAACTACCAATGACTTAGAAACCCACTATTTGGCTGGAGGAAATGTTCCCACGGTCATTCGAGCGTTGATTTCTGCCGATAAGGCCAATATTACCTTAAGTTTTAAGCAGGCTACTGCGATTGACTTGGCAGGTAGAGATGTGTTTGAGGCAGTTCAAATATCTGTTAACCCTAAGGTGATCAATACTCCCAATGTGGCTGCAGTAGCAGCAGATGGGATCCAGTTGGTGGCTAAAGCACGGGTAACCGTTCGGGCAAACATTGCGCAGCTAGTAGGAGGAGCGGGTGAAGAAACCATTTTGGCTAGAGTAGGTGAAGGTATTGTTACTTCTATTGGTTCTTCTGTAGATCACAAGTCTGTGTTGGCAAATCCTGATAAAATATCTAAGCTGGTCTTATCTAGAGGCCTTGACGCAGGAACAGCCTTTGAAATCCTCTCCATTGACATCGCAGACATCGATGTAGGGGCCAACATTGGAGCTAAACTTCAGATAGATCAAGCATCTGCAGACTTGAAAGTTGCAGAGGCAAGAGCTGAGGAGCGTAGAGCCATGGCTGTAGCTTTGGAGCAGGAAATGAAAGCTAGGAATGTGGAGATGCGAGCCAAGGTGATTGAGGCTGAAGCAGAGATTCCAAAGGCAATCGCTGAGGCATTCCGTTCTGGTCAGCTTGGAGTGATGGATTACTACAAGATGGAAAATGTAAAGTCTGACACGGCTATGCGTGATTCCATTGCCAAATCAGGGAAGGATTCCAAAGATTCAGGAACTTCGTAATCCTAATCAGCAAAAATAAAAGGGAGTTTTTTAAGCTCCCTTTTTTCTTTTTAACAGGGGAGCTTTTACTGGATTTGTTTCCGGATTTTCTTCGACCACTTGATCTGGGAGACTTTTTGCGAATACTTTTTGTTCGCTCCAATCAATCGCAATTTGTGTGTATTGAAGTGGCAAAAACACATCTCCACTTGCCCTCATAATCCCAGAAAGTCCTTCCTTGGAAACAATGAAAAAATCTTTATTCTCTACTTGAATCTGATCAAAACTGATTGGAAGAATGAGTTTGCCTTGAGAATTTAGAAGACCAGATTTAGTGTTAATTTCCACCAAAAAATGCCCCTCTTTTAATCGTACTATTTTATCTAATCCTTCTGGATAAGCGAGTTCGCCATTTGGCAGAATTAGATACTGTTTGTTTGCAGATTCAGCGATGGCTACTCCTCCAATGAAACTGTTTATTTTATCCCATTTCGCCTCAGCGACCATTTTCCCATCGGTATTGATAGTGCCCCAGGTAGTAGTATTTCTGTAGGTACTGAATTTTTCCGAAAAAGTCCCAACCTCCAAGAAACTTGGTGGAATAATCCATTTCCCTGTTGCATCTAAGTAGCCATATTTGCCATTTTTAAGTGCAGGGAAAAGTCCCTCAGTACCTACCCCAATCCACTCTGCATCAGAGTTGGGAGCCACCAGCCATCCATTTTTTCCGAGTAGGCCTAATTTGTTTTCTCTGAATTTAATGTTGAATGCATCAGGACCAATCAATTTCACAGATTCCATGCCCACTGCATCGAGTAAAATCCCTTCTTCCTCTAGAACCCGTCTCAATTTACCGTGGATGTATTCTAGCAAAAGATCGCCGTCTTTGGTGATTTTGTGGTAGGAGTTGTAGCGTACTTGAGCGCGCTCTTCAAATCCACGAATCAAAAGGTATTGGTTTTCATCAAAGCCAAAGTAATTGTCACCTCGTGTGTACTCCAACTGGTCGAGCACTGGATTCAGGACATAATTTCCGGCTTGGTTGATCAGACCGTATCCTGAGGTTTCTTTTGCCAAAAGAAAATTACTTTGGTTTTCAATTAGCAAGTCATACGTTTTTTCAGGATTTGAAGAAAGGGGTAAAAAAAACTGACCCTGATTTTTTAGAATCACTTGCCCATTGCGTGTGAGCTTGGCATGTTCGGCTGTTCCCAACCATTTAACTTTCCCAGTAGATTTTTCAAATACCCAATACTCATTTCCTTTTCTGGCTAATAGGCGATTGGTGTAGGTAAGGATTTCCTCGTATTCCAAGGGTAGGGCAAGTTGACCATATTCATGGAAGGCTCCAATTCCTTTGGGTCCTTTCACTAAAATCCAAGGCTTGAGGTATTGAACTACTTCCTGACCTTGAAGGTCTACTACAGGTCTTAAATCTGGGGATAGTAGAAATAATCCGTTTGTATTTTTTCCAACACTTACAGATTCACCGAGTAAATCGATGTCCTGGAAGTCCGCACGGGTCTGAAGGCTTCCACTAAAGTCGTAGACTTCCCAGGTTTGTCCTAGGCTAGGACTGGCCAAGATTAGAAAACTTGCTAAAACTGGGTAAAACAGATTTCTCATGGCATTTAAACAGTAGGATTGTGAAATTATGGATTTCTACCTTAGGATATCATCCGTAGAGATTATTCTTTCTCATTTTTTGACTTTTCTAAATCAAAAAGGTCTGTAATTAGCTCAATCATTTCTGCTGCCTCATCTCGCTGACAGGCAGCTCTCAATTGAACAACGGGTGCCTTCAGTATTTTTTGCATCATACTTTTGGTGACTTTATCAATCAACAAATATTCTTTTTCATCCGCGTTTTTCAAATACCTACTCATTTCTTCTTGCCGAATTTGCTCCAAGGCCTGCTTTAGTTTTTGGATGGTAGGGGATACTATCATTTCTTTTTGCCAAGCACCAAACTCCTCAATACTTTCTTCGAGAATAGCTTCAACTGAAGGGATGGATTCCAATCGATTTTGTAGAGCTGCCGTAGCTTTGCTTTGGATATTATCCACATTATATAGAACTACCCCTGGGAGTTCTTCGACTGAAGTTTCAATACTTCGAGGTACAGAAAGGTCAATTAGGACCTTATAGCTAGGAATATTGATCGCTTTAATCAATTGTTTGGTAAGGAGAGGTTCTGGCATTCGTACCGAACAAACCACTACATCTGCTTCTTCAATGGCTGTTAGGCAGGATTCAAATGCAATGACTTCAAAACCAAGTGGAATCCCAATTTCTTCTGCTTTGGCAAGCGTTCGATTTGCGATTTTTACTTGTGCAGTGGGTAGATGCACCATATTTTTGGCTACATCCTCTCCAATTTCTCCTACACCAATTAGTAAAATTCTGGGTTGAAAAATATTCTGGGTAAGGCTTTCTATCAACTCAATCGTGGCATAAGAAAGAGAGGCGGCACCGTCTCTGAATCCAGTTTCTTGTACTACCCGCTTGTTGGTAAAGAAAATGGTATGCATTAAACGATGCAAAAATGGTCCTGCAAGCGCTAAGTCAGCGGCTGTTTGGTAGGCTCTTTTTACCTGATTTGAGATTTGAATGTCACCTATAACCTGGGCTTCAAGGCCCATAGATACACGAAATAAGTGAGTGACTGCTTCCTGTTCGTTATTTAAAACTTGAAAATAATCCAGATAGCTAATTGCGTCAGTTAATCCTCGTTCGATCCCGATCAACTTGATTAGTTCACTACTGAGATCCAATTCGTGGCTGTAGTAGACTTCAGTTCGGTTGCAGGTTGAGAGAACCAATGCGTCTGTGATACTAAAGAATTCTTTGAGTTTGAGCAGTAGACGTTCAATAGCCAATTCATCTAAGGAAATTAACTCCCGGATATGAACGGGAGCACTTTTATGGGATAAACTGACAACTCTAAATTTGGTCTGCATTTGGTTGAACTAAGGCTGCAAATTTAACAGGTGATGACCCCTCAAAAGTTTCTTTCTAGTAAGACTTATCTAATTTAAAATCAATCTAAATAATACTTTCAGCTTGTGAGCTGGAAGTATGTTTGGTTTGAAGGGGTAGAACCTGTAACTTCAGTTCAGATACTTTTTCAACTTCATTCCATGTGGCAGCGGGTAATTTTTTGGACTAAGACTCATCTCGGATTTTCAGCAAAAGAATCTCGAGGGTTTTTCCTTTTAATTCCATTTCTAATGGTATTAGTGGCCGCTTCTCAGGTGCTTGCTTGGGCAAAAAATCAAAAGGCCTCAGCGATATACCTGCAATATCTTCATGAAGTGGATAGTTTGGAACAGGCTGGGTTTCAACTTTCGGTTTCTCCATTGCCGACATTCAATGTCCAGGATACGATCATCCGTTCTCATTCAACTAAAGTTTCTGAGCGGATTAATCGCTTGCCTTTTTCCGAAACTGATTCCGTGCTTTTACAAATTGTGCCTGGTATCGGCGCATTGACTGCAGGAAGGATCATCAAGCACCGGGAGAAGTTAGGTGGCTTTACTCAAATAGCCCAGCTAAATGAAGTATATGGGCTCAAGCCTGAGGTCATTCCCCTGATTTGGGATTATTTTGATTTTGACGCTGCACCCATTCGCAAGCTATTCATCAATCGTGCTACAGTTGAAGACCTTGCTTCCCATCCCTATATCAGTTACCAAGAAGCCAAGGTTCTAGTTGCCTATCGTTTGCAGCATGGGGGATATCATGAGCCCATGGATCTTTTGGGAATAAAAATTTTCAAAGAGGAATGGGTCGGAAAAATTGTTCCTTACCTAAGTTTTGAACCAATTGAAAAAAGGTAGTGTAGGATTAGCTAGAATTTATGTTGGAAAAGGGTTATTTTGTGTTTTAGACAATTGTTTCAGCTGTGATCACGCTACCTAAACTGAATTTGCCAGCGATTGCCCCTCAACTAACCAGAGAAGGGGAGAAGGTTTTCGTTTTTGATGTGTTGCGTAAAAAAAACATTCTTTTGACCCCTGAGGAATGGGTTCGCCAGCATTGGATTCATTTCTTGATTACTAGTAAGGGATTTCCCAAGGGCTTGGTTACCAGTGAAAGAGGCTTGACCTACAATGGCCTGCAAAAGAGGACCGACCTGCTAGTTTTTGATCGGCAGGGTCTTCCGTACTTTTTGATTGAGTGCAAATCCCCTGAAATCGAGATCAATCAAAAAGTGCTTTCTCAGGCAATAGCCTACAACCAAACCTTAAAATGTCCATTTATTGCGTTGAGTAATGGGGAAAGGCATGTTTTTATGGGCTATGTTGAAGATGAGGGCAAATTTACCCAACAACTGACCTTACCTCCAGTACCCTAACACAGTATGAAATAGTATTTAAAAATGATTTTTAATTTTTTCATAAATTCTAACTAACATCACTCATCCTCACTCGAGAAGAAATTGCCGGGATGGTAGGAACGGCAACAGAGTCAGTGATCCGATTGCTATCTGAATTTAAAAAAGATGGATTAAATGAGCTTGATGGCAAGAAAATTAGAATTAAAGACAAGAAAGGATTGGTCCGACTTTCAGATTTTTATGCGTAATCAGAACTTCAATGGTTCAATTGGAGTTAGTTGATTAAATTTGCTACCATGACTCCATTCAGACTTAACTTCTTGTGTTGCTTCCTGTTTTTCGGGTTGCACGCCTATGGGCAGTCTTTGCCTTACCAAACCCTGTTAAAGGGTTTGTATGATTCCAGTTTTCCAGTGGTCAAACCTGAGCAAATCACTGAACTAACGAATTATCAGGTACTGGATGCTCGAGAAAAAGTGGAGTATCAGGTGAGCCATTTGCAACATGCAAAATGGGTGGGACATGAGACTTTTACCTTGAAAACAGTCGCTGAATTGGATAAAAATAAACCGGTGCTTATTTATTGTACGGTAGGTGCACGCTCTGAGGAGATTGGAAAAGCACTTCAAAAAGCAGGGTTTAAAAAAGTGTACAATCTTTATGGCGGGATCCTTCATTGGGCAAATGAGGGGCGGACAGTTTTTGCCAATGGAAAGCCAACGCAAAAAGTGCATACCTACTCCAAACCCTGGAGTATTTGGCTCACCAAAGGAGAAAAAGTGTACTAAATTCGTTCAGTCCAACAGAACCACAATTCAAAATTTCATTTCTTACCTCCACATGACCTTAATTTCTCGAATCTTTTCCCTGCTGTTGCTTCTCGTTCTTGTATCCTGCCAAAGCCCAGTAGTGGGAAAGGCAGGAAGTATGCCGCCAAGCCATCAACTTTGGAATGAGTTGCTGAAAGCAAACGTAAAACCTAACGGTCAGGTGGATTACAAAGGCTTTATTCGTGAAAAGCCAAAGTTGGAAAGCTACCTCAAACTTCTTTCGGAGAATGCTCCAGATCGAAAAACCTGGTCCAAAAATCAGCAGCTTGCCTATTGGATTAATGTGTACAATGCCTTTACAGTGAAGTTGATTGTAGATTTTTATCCTACGAAAAGCATACGTGATTTAGGGCCAAAAATTAAAATCCCACTCATAAAGGACGTGTGGCACTACAAATTTTTTAAAATCGCTGGGGTGGATATGAGTTTGGATGAGGTAGAACATAGCATTTTGAGGAAAGAATTTGAGGAGCCTCGAATACATTTTGCAATTAACTGTGCCTCTGTTTCTTGCCCTCCACTACTTAATGAGGCTTTTGTTGCGGATAGATTAGAAGAGCAGCTAACTCGTGTAGCAACGGCATTTGTCAACGACCCTACCCGAAATAACCTAGGCGTAACTAGACTTCAACTATCCCCAATTTTTTCTTGGTTTAAAGGAGATTTCACCAAAAAAGGAACGCTTATTGACTTTATAAATAAGTATTCAAAAGTCAAAATTTCACCTTCAGCTTCTATTTCTTTTCTGGAATACAATTGGAAGTTGAACGAGTAAGCTGAATTTTTGGGTAAGTTTAGGATCAACTTTAGTCTATGGATTCTCGTCACTATGTGATTATTGGAAATGGTGTTTCAGGCATCACTTTCGCTAGGCATCTGCGAAAGGGTGATTCACAGGCACGAATCACCGTTATTTCTGGAGAATCCCCCTACTTTTTCTCGCGTACAGCCCTGATGTATGTGTATATGGGGCAAATGAAGTGGGAACATACCCATCCCTATGAACCGCATTTTTGGAAGAAAAACCGCATCGAACTTCTGCAGGCCTGGGTAAGGACTTTGGACTTTGAAACCAAAACCTTGGGTTTAGCCTCTGGAGAGACTTTGAATTACGATATTTTGGTTTTGGCTACAGGTTCCAAGCCTGCATTCTTCGGTTGGCCTGGGGAGGATCTGAAAGGAGTTCAAGGGCTCTATACCAAACAAGATTTGGAATTGATGGAAACTACGACCAGTAATGGGATCCAACGGGCGGTGATTGTAGGTGGTGGATTGATTGGGATTGAAATGGCAGAAATGCTGACTTACAAGAAAATCCCGGTTACTTTCTTGGTTCGCGAAAGCCGATTTTGGGAACAAGTACTTCCCGAGCAAGAAGCATCACTTGTTCAAAATCATATCGTAGAACATTCCATTGATTTGCATCTAAAAACTGAATTGAAGGAAATTTTAGCGGATGAACAGGGAAATGTTCGTGCAGTGGTCACATCGGCTGGGGAGGAGATTACCTGTTCTTTTGTAGGGATTGCCACTGGAGTCATACCGAATGTGGAGTTTTTAAAAAATACTGGGCTTTCAATTGATAAGGGGATCCAAGTAAATTCCTATTTCGAGAGTTCTGTGCCTGATGTGTATGCCATAGGAGATTGTGCAGAGTTTGAACAGCCTCCTGGACCAGGTCGTCGTACCTTGGAACAAGTTTGGTATACGGGGAGAATGCATGGGGAGACCTTGGCACATAATTTTTGTAATCAGCGGGTGCGGTATCAGCCTGGGGTTTGGTTTAACTCAGCCAAGTTCTTTGCGATTGAATTTCAAATCTATGGATTAGTCAGTACAGAACCTTCCGAAATGGCACCTTATTTCTATTGGGAGCACCGATTGGGGAAGGTGTCTTTTCGAATGGAATTGGATGAAGCGGGAAAAATTGCAGGGGTGATCAACCTAGGATTTCGACTGCGGCATGAATTTTTTGATCGGGCAATCCGAGAAAAATGGTCCGGTCAATTGGTTATCCAAAGGCTCGAAGAGGGTGTTTTTGATTCTGAATTCTATGCACCCTACCACCTTCAGATTCAGCAGGCATTCCAAAGCCAATTTGGCCTAGAGATTTCTATCAAGAAACGATCTTTTTTACAAAAAATTTTCGGAGCAAGGCTATGAGAAAAAGCGAAATTATAGGTTTAATCTTGTTTATAGTGGGGATGTCTGTCTTCACTGCACTGCCGTTTTTGAGTAGTTATCGCTTAAGTGAGGCGATGGTTCGGGATCAAGTAAAAGAGGAACACCGTGACAAGCTCGCAGAACTCATTCAGCCGATGTATGGACAAAGTTACTCTTCCACGCATGCTTTTTTAAGGGCTTATTCGTCCAATTTTGACCCTTACAACGAGGAACTGAAAGCAAATCAAGCATGGGATCAGGTGATCTGGGATGATTATGGTTTTGCATTGGCCAAAGCAGCTATGGATGGACCAGGTAGAACCAATCCCTGGATCAATTTGGGCTTATCTATTGGGCTGATCGTTTTGGGGGGAATCCTATTTAATTTTAGAAGGCAGGGTACAGCGCATGCCAGCCTGGCCCATACGGGCGTATTTCATTCTACTTTAAAGAATAGAGGGTTATTGGGAATGCTGACTGGGACCTATTTGATTCTATTCTATGTGATTTTATACTGGTTTCCAGCCTATTTAGCCTCATTGGTATGGATGGTCGAACCCATTTCCCAATTTCTCTCTGGAGGGCCAGCTAGCCAGTGGTTTCTGTATGGGCTAGTGTATACGCTAGCGATTGGGGTGATGGGAGTTCGGATGTTGTTGAAATATCGAGACAACCGTTACCAGCAACTTCGGACTGCATCCTTGGTGTTTTTTCAAACCGCCTTTGCTTTTCTTATTCCTGAAGTGCTTGTTTTGTTGAATAAGCCCTATTTTGATTTTAAGAATATTTGGCCTTTGGATTATGATTTTTTCTACGATTACCAGCTGGACACCTTTATTTCTAGTGGGGGGTTGGGCCTATTTATGTTGATTTGGGGGATTTTGTTGATTGTCTTGGGTGTTCCATTATTCACCTATTTCTATGGCAAACGCTGGTATTGTTCCTGGGTCTGTGGTTGTGGAGGATTGGCAGAGACGGTAGGGGATGGCTTCCGTCACCTGTCGGATAAGTCCCTCAAAGCCTGGCAATGGGAGCGTTGGTTGATTCATGGAGTGCTGGCTTTAGCTGTAGTCATGACCACCCTCACCATTGTCAATTATTTTTCCTCCTTCAGCCTTTTGGGACAGGTCACGAATCAATTGCATTCCTTTTATGGGTTTGCGATTGGCTCTGCATTCGCAGGGGTAGTGGGAACAGGGTTTTATCCTTTGATGGGAAATCGGGTCTGGTGTCGTTTTGGCTGCCCTTTGGCTGCTTATTTGGGATTGGTGCAACGGTTTAAATCTCGATTTAGAATTACTACCAATGGAGGACAATGCATCTCCTGTGGCAATTGCTCCACCCACTGCGAGATGGGAATTGATGTACGAGCCTATGCCCAGCAGGGTCAAAATATCGTTCGATCTTCTTGCGTAGGTTGTGGGGTCTGTGCATCTGTATGTCCTCGTGGTGTATTGAAGTTGGAAAATGGTCCAGAGGAGGGACGAATCCACGAGTTCCCGATTTTGATCGGCAACGATTCCATCAAACTAAGAATGTAAAATGAGTATTCTTTATTTTGCTGCAGGGCTTTATTTTTTGGGTATGGGTTTTATTTTCCTTTACAGTCTGGCGCAAGGTCATTTATTGTTTCACTTTTTTAAGTTCAAAAAGGATCCCAATCAAACTCCTCCGCAAGCGCCTAATCCTTGGCCGAAGGTCACCGTACAGCTTCCGATCTACAACGAGCGGTACGTGGTGGAGCGACTGATAGATGCAGTTGCCAACTTAAATTATCCTCATGAGCTGCTTCAAATCCAGATTTTGGATGACAGCACGGATGAGACTGGCGACTTGATTCAAACGAAGGTATTGGCTTACCCAAATTTGAATTTCGAGTATCTTCACCGTAGCAACCGAATCGGGTTTAAGGCGGGAGCATTGAAAGAGGCCTTGCCTTCCGCTCAAGGTGAGTTTGTGGCCATCTTTGATGCAGATTTTGTACCGGAGCCGGATTTTTTAATTAAAGCCTTGCCTTATTTTTCCTCTCCAAAGATTGGCATGGTTCAGAGTCGATGGACACATCTCAACCAAAACTACTCCTTACTCACACAGCTGCAAGCCTTTGCCCTGGATGCCCATTTTTTGATCGAGCAGCAGGGAAGAAATCAGCAAGGGGCCTTTATCAACTTCAATGGTACGGCTGGGGTCTGGAGAAAAAGCTGCATTCTAGATGCTGGCAACTGGCAGGACGACACATTGACCGAGGATTTGGATCTGAGCTACCGTGCCCAGCGAAAAGGATGGAAGTTTGTCTACCGACCCGAAATCGAATCCCCTGCGGAACTACCACCTATTCTTTCGGCAATTAAATCCCAGCAATTCCGATGGACCAAGGGCGGTGCTGAATGTGCAGTCAAACATGCAGGGAAGGTTCTCAAAGAAAACCATCCCATGGGCATTAAATTTCATGCATTGGCTCACCTCTTCAATTCTACTATTTTCATTGCCATACTCTTGACAAGCTTTTGCAGCATCGGGCTCTGGTGGGGGGTACAGATGAAGATGATTCCTTTGGAGCTTTTTTGGGCCTCAGGAATTTCCATGATTGGCTTTGTGCTAGTAGCGGGTGTCTATTTGGTATCCTACCTTACAGCGCAGCAGTATTCTTGGAAATCAATTCTTGGAGCTATTTGGAAGTTGCCCCTCTTTTTTTCGGTTTCCATGGGACTAGCCCTACACAATTCCCAGGCAGCATTGGAAGGTTTGACCGGCAAAAAGTCTCCTTTCATTCGTACTCCTAAATTTAATTTAGAATCTGGATCTGCCTCGCTGCAGGCCAATGTATACCGCCTTCGCTCGCTACCTTTGAGCACATGGCTTGAAGGGGGATTTGGTTTGTTGTTTACTGGGATGGTGGTGATGGGAGTCGTCTACGGTCAATACTTGTTTTTGATATTTCATGCGCTATTGGCTTTGGGTTATAGTCTTGTGTTTATTTCCTCCCTTCGTACCCGTTAAGTTTGCTATGAATCCAACGCCGATTATTGATGTCATCATTCCTGCATTTAATGAGGAAAAGTCTATCGCTAAAGTGATTGGGGATATTCCCAAACTGGTTAGGCATGTGGTGGTTGCCAATAATAACTCTACAGATCGTACTGCTGAGGTGGCAACAGCAATGGGTGCTGAGGTGGTGTTTGAACCGCAAAAAGGTTATGGAAAGGCTTGTTTGACGGCCATGGAATGGATTAAGTGTCAAGAAGTACAACCTGATATTCTGGTATTTTTGGATGGGGATTACAGTGATTATCCTCAGGAATTGGAGGGATTAATAGCACCGATTCTAGCAGGGAAGGCTGATTTGGTGATTGGTTCTCGATCCTTAGGTGAGCGTGAAGCTGGTTCAATGACTATTCCTCAAGTATTTGGCAATGAACTAGCCACTACCTTGATGCGCTGGATGTATGGGGCTAAATTTTCAGATTTAGGCCCTTTTCGAGCAATCTCTTGGAGTAAATTACTTGCCTTGGGAATGGTGGATCAGAATTTTGGATGGACCATCGAAATGCAGATCAAAGCGCATCAGGCCAAACTCAGGTATATGGAACTGCCCGTCACCTACCGAAAACGCATCGGTGTTTCGAAAGTGAGCGGGACGGTGAAAGGAGTGATTGGAGCCGGATATAAGATTATTTTCACGATATTTAAGTATTGGCGTCCCTTTCGATAGCCGCTTCAGATTGTTACCTATTTGGATCCACTGCCCATGCAAAAAATAGCAAGACAAAGCCCAGTTGTGTTTTTCCCGCTTCTTATAGTAGCACTTATGGCTTGTGCTCCAGAAAATCGAGAAGGGGTGGTAGAAACCCAGTTTGCAAGTTACTGGTACCAAGGCACTGCTGAGATCAATGTATTTGATTTGCAGCAAAGCAGGTATGGGGAGCTGCGGCAGGGAAAGGCAGTGATGATTTTTGTTACCGAAGATTTTTCCAAAAGCAAGCAGGTGAAGTTGGATGCTCCGGAGGACAGGCCTTCCGATGCACAGAAGGTGTTGAAGTTGAATATGACTCGGGAGTTTGTGACGGGCGTGTATCCCTACCACACCATGCTATCGGTATTTACGCCGGTGTATGATGAAAGCCCGGCTCCAAAATTGACTGCTTCGGTGACTGAGTGGTGTGGGCAATCCTTTACGCAGCTCAATTACAAGACTGGAAAATACATTGCAAAGCAGTTTTCCTATTTTGAATCCGAAGGTGATCTGGAATCCAAGATCGATGGAAAAACCGAAGAGGAATTATTTACCTTGATTCGCCTTCATCCCGATTTAGTTCCTCTCGGCAATGTGACCTTGATTCCAAGCCTTATTTTTCAGCGTTTTGCACATATCCCCCTCAAAGGCGAGCAGGCAACTATTTCACGAAAAGCCTTGGGTTCAGATCAAACTGAGCTAAAGGTAGTTTATGAGCAGATTGGTCGGAAGGTTGCCATCCGCTACCAGCAACTATTCCCCTACGAGATTACTGGCTTTACGGAAACCTGGACCAAAGAAAATGGGCAGCAGGAGGTGACTACGGCGACACGCACGCACTTGAGGCAACTGCCGTATTGGAAACAAAACGAGAAGGTGTATGAATCCCTGCGTAAGGAATTGGGGCTTTGAGTGATCCAGTGAAAAGAGGATTTAAAGTTGGCTTAGTCGTTCTTTTGGCTGGAGCTTTACTGCTTTTAGCACAGGTTCCTCGGGAAAATTTCGGATTGACGTTTCTCCTATTCTCTCTTGCATTTGGAGGCATGCTGGGAAGTTATTTGCTCTCGGGTGAGCAGGTTAATTTCAAGTGGTTGCTCACTATAGGGATCCTTTTCAGGATATCTCTTTTCTTTTTTGCTCCACAATGGTCTGAGGACGGAGTCCGCTTTTTATGGGATGGGGAGCTTTTGCGCCAAGGGCAAAATCCCTACTTACTTACCCCAGCCGAATGGCATGTGCAACAAGGTGAGGTGATTGGGCTAAGTGCCCAGCTTTTTGAAGCTATTAATTCACCAAACTACTATTCTGTGTATCCCCCCATCAATCAAGCCCTCTTTTGGCTAGGTGCAATGGCAGCGAAGGGGAATTTGGAGCAGGGATATCTTGCACTTCGGTGTATCCTATTGTTGGGGGAAATTGGTGTTTTTTACCTGATTTGGGGCCTTCTTGCCCGATTTGAGCTCCCTCAGAAACAAATTCTTTTGTACTGGTATAATCCCTTGGTGATCATGGAGGTAGTGGGTAACCTGCATTTTGAAGGATTTGTACTCTTGTTTTTACTTGCTTCACTTCTGAGTTTATCTCGGCAGAAGTTTGGGTTATCAGGCATATTTTGGGGATTGGCCGTGGGGATGAAATTGCTCCCATTCTTGCTGGCTCCGGCTTTTTTCTTTTGGAAGGGTACTCGAAAATCGCTTCCCTTCTGGGGTATGGGTCTGGGAACCTTAGTGCTGGCTTTTTTACCACTTTTGTATTCAAATGCTTGGCAAAATTTCTTCCAAAGTTTGCAGCTGTACCAAGGTAAATTTGAGTTCAATGCCTCGCTTTATTACTTGTTTCGAGCGCTAGGCTTTGAGCTAGCAGGTTTCAATACCATTTGGTACCTGACGAAAGTTGGAATGGGATGTGCACTGCTTGGAGCAGTTTGGCTCTCCCGGAAGCGGTCAAACGTCCCCCTCTTCGAAATCCCTAGTGTATGGGTGCAGCTGTATGTCTTGTACTTCTTGCTGCAGCCGGTGGTACATCCCTGGTACTTGTTGCCTGGATTGGGCTTGTCTTTGCTTTCTCGCCAATGGACCTTCCTGCTTTGGTCGTTTGGAGCAATTTTTTCCTACCAGGCCTACAGCCAAAATCCAGTTCAGGAGCAACTGCTGTTTTTGGTTCTGGAATATGGATTGGTGCTACTTGGGCTTTACTTGGACTATTTTCGGAAGAAAAGAACTGCTACCTTAGGTTTATGAAAAACGCAGTTTTATTTTTTGTAATTCTGTTTGCTTGGACAGCCTGTACCCCAAGCCCGGAAGAGCAGGCGCTAGATCTTTTGGACAAGTCCATCGCAGCGCATGGAGGCAAGGAGGGTTGGGAGAATTTGAAGGGGATCAAATTCCAAAAGTGGACGCGTATGTTGGATGCAGAAGGAAATATCGAATCCGAATTGGATCAAGGACATGAGTTTCGATTTACCCCAAGATTTGAGGGGAAAATCAGCTGGGCCAAGGACAGCATTCCGCATTCGATGACTTGGGACGGTGCGGTCTTTCGCTACCAGATGGGAGAGAATGAGGTCTTGAATGCTGATTTTTTAGTTTCAAAAAAGAAGGATTTTGATGCGGCATTCTACACGGTTGCTCAGCCTTGGAAGCTGCTGGACAAGGGAGGAGTTCTCTTTTATGAGGGAATTAAGAAATTAGAGAATGGCAAGGAAGTAGCTGCTATTCGCGTGGATTACGGCCTAAACTCGGATACTTGGTGGTATTATTTTGATCCAAGCAGCTACCTGATGGTGGGCAATGAAGTACAGCTCAAGGATCACCGAAGTTTGGTGTACGACCTGTCTACTGAGAAAGCCGACGATCTGCTGTTTCACGGTACCCGAAAAAGTTGGCGGGTGGATGAGGCAGGAAAGCGCTTGTTTCTCCGGGCGGAGTACCGCTATTCAAACTTTGAGTTGATACATTAATTCTTAGTTCCTGCGATTCTTTTGAAAGAAGTAGTTTTAATCCTTACTAATTATAGTTATGAAAAAGTTAGTTCTCAGGTTGGTTTTAGTATCCCTTACATTTTTCGAGATTTCTTGCGATTCTAGAAGCGAGGCAGAGAAAATCGTCGATGCAGCCATTGCTGCCTATGGGGGAAATCTTTACGAAAAAACGGCCATCACCTTTGATTTCCGAGGTACACATTATGCCATTTTCAAGTCGGCCACCGCATTTGAATACAGCAGGGAGTTTACCGATTCCACTGGACAGGTAGTGGATGTTTTGAATAATGCTGGATTTACGCGGAAGGTCGATGGAGTGGGGATCGATACCTTAACTGAAGAGCGGATTGGAGCATTTTCTCGTTCGATCAATTCGGTTGCGTACTTTGCCTTTTTGCCCTATGGGTTAAATGATGTAGCAGCAATTAAAACCTACCTCGGTCGATCAAAGATTAAGGGAAAAGAGTATCACCAGGTAAAGGTGACTTTTCAAGCAGAGGGGGGAGGAGAGCACTTTGAAGATGAGTTTTTGTATTGGTTTGGGGTAGAAGATTCTCTTATGGATTACATGGCCTACAGCTACCATACCGATGGTGGAGGAGTTCGAATGCGAGAAGTTCGCGAGGCGCGCGAAGTTGGAGGGATTCGCTTTCAGGACTACATCAATTTGAAAGCGGTGAACAAGGCAACGCCCTTGGATTCAATGCAGTACTTGTATGAAAAAGGTGCATTGGAAAAGCTTTCGGAAATTAATTTGGAAAATATCCGTACCTCCTCACTTCCAGAAAACTAGCAGAAGACCTCCTTTTTTGGATTGACGGTAAGGACTTTTTTTGATTTTTTAGTAACTAGGGGATACAAACCCAAAAAAGCACAGCCTTATGAATCATAGAAGAGAATTTTTAAAGACAACTGGACTTGCAGGTCTAGGATTATTTGGAGCAGGAAGCGTCTTGGCAGACTCCATGAAGGTATTGCCTTTGGAAGCATCCTATGGAGCTTCCCGAATGCAGTCCTTCAACATGTCCGGTTTTGCTGCCCCAAAAATAGCCACTGTTCGTGTGGGGATTGTGGGCTTGGGAATGCGTGGACCTGGAGCGGTAGATCGCCTAAGTAAAATTGAAGGAGTGGAGATCAAAGCGTTGTGTGATCTTTTGCCTGAGCGCGCTGAGGCAGCAAAGAAATCCTTGGAAGGAACTATCCATCGTCCTGAATTGTATTCGGGCTCGCCTTATGCATGGAAAAAAATGTGTGAGCGCCCCGATCTAGATTTGATTTACATCACTACTCCTTGGGAGTGGCATACCCCAATGGCAGTTTATGCCATGGAGTCAGGCAAGCATGCTGCTGTGGAGGTACCTGCAGCTAGAACCTTGGAAGATTGCTGGCAGCTGGTGGAAACCTCCGAACGTACCAAAAAGCATTGCATGCAGCTGGAAAACTGCTGCTATGATTTCTTTGAGTTGATGACCCTAAAAATGGCTCGAGAGGGCTTCTTTGGGGAGGTGGTGCATGTGGAAGGGGCTTACATTCATGACTTGGTTTGGCTCAACTTTGACAAGGACAAGGGCTACCAAGGCATGTGGAGGCTTGAAGAAAACTTTAGAAATGGAAACCTGTATCCCACTCATGGATTGGGTCCGATCTGTCAGATTCTGAATATCAATCGAGGGGATCAGATGGATTACCTGACTTCGTTGTCCTCCAATGATTTTCAAATGCAAAAGAAGGCGCAGGAACTTGCTGCCCAGGATTCCTTCTGGAACGGCTATGCGGAGAAGACCTACCGTGGCAACATGAATACTACGGTGGTAAAAACCAAACTAGGTAAGAGCATTGTCATTCAGCACGATGTGACCTCACCGAGACCCTACTCTCGACTACACGTGGTGAGTGGTACTGAGGGCTACGCCCAAAAGTATCCTGAGCAAAAAGTGGCCAAAGGGCACAGCTGGATGAAGGAGGAGGAGATGAAGGACCTCAAGGAAAAATACACCCCTGAGATTGTCCAAAGGGTAGGTGAGCTAGCCAAGCAAATTGGCGGTCATGGAGGCATGGATTTCATGATGGACTGGAGATTGATCGATTGCTTGCGCAATGGGCTTCCACTAGATCAGGATGTGTATGATGCTGCCTTGTGGAGTTGCATCACCCCGATGAGTGAATGGTCTGTCGCCCACCGATCCAATTCTATAGACATTCCTGACTTTACGGGAGGACATTGGAAGACGAATGCACCTTTGGAAATCACCCTGAAGGGTGGAGGAACTACTAAGGTACGGGTTTAAAGAAAGTACTAAGTACTAAGTACCAAGTACGAGGTACCTGCCTGTGAATGCAGGCGAAATACGGGATTTTTACCAATGTAGAATATCCAACGCCGAGTGAAGAATTTTGAAGTGGGGAAACTGGAGATTATGCCAGTAGCAGGCTTTTTTGCCCAACAGAACTTGCTCTAATTTCTTGTTTCTTGTCTCTAATCTCTTTTCAAGAGGGAAGAGACCTGCCTGTCGGCAGACCTACCTACCGTAGGCAGGCAGGTTAGACTTATTTCTACCAAAACGAAAATCCTGCTTATTGAGCAGGATTTTTTTTGACTATTGCTTCTAATTTCTTGGCTCTTGTATCTCGTTTCCCAAAATTCTTGTCTCTAATCTCTTTTTAGATGCAAGACACCTACCTGAGGTAGGCAGGCCTTGGCGGCTTTGCGCGCCTTATTTTTTTTATTCTCGCAAAGACGCAGAGCCTGCCTGTCGGCAGACCTACCTACCGTAGGCAGGCAGGACGCAAAGAAATAGAAAGGTCTTCCACTAATCTCTCACCTGCCTACCGCAGGCAGTTGCTTCTAATTTCTTGGCTCTTGTATCTCGTTTCCCGAAATTCTTGTCTCTAAACTCTTTTTAGATGCAAGACACCTACCTGAGGTAGGCAGGCCTTGGCGGCTTTGCGCGCCTTATTTTTTTATTCTCGCAAAGACGCAGAGCCTGCCTGTCGGCAGACCTACCTACCGTAGGCAGGCAGGACGCAAAGGAATAGAAAGGTCTTCCACTAGTCTTGTTTCTTGCCTCAAGATGGATCCTGGCACAAAGTACATTGTACTTGGTACCTGGTACATCGTACTTGTTAATTCGTACCACTGAAATTTTTAGTAATTTTTACTAAGCTCCTTCAAGGTATGCAACAAAAACCTAATTTAGCCAAATGAATACTTCTACGGACCGACTGGAGCTAGCGGCGAGATTTGTAAATACGACGGGAGCTCCAATTTTTTTGACGGGTAAAGCGGGTACAGGAAAAACAACTTTTCTTCGGGACCTTGCGGCGCGCACACACAAACGCTATGTAATCTTGGCTCCTACGGGCATTGCAGCGCTCAATGCAAAGGGGGTAACCATTCATTCTCAGTTTTTATTTCCTTTTGGTTCTTTTTTACCGACGCGTGAACCGGAAGGGAATTTTACGGATCGGCAAGGGTTCTTTACCCAGCAAACTTTGGCACGGCGGCATCCCTTGAACCAGCTTAGAAGGAAGGTGCTTAAAGCCATTGACCTGCTGGTGATTGACGAAGTCAGCATGCTGCGTGCCGATATTTTGGATGCGATTGATTACCGGATGCGTCATGTGAAGGGTAACTATCAGGTTCCTTTTGGAGGAGTTCAGGTGCTGTTGATTGGCGATTTGTACCAGTTGCCACCCATCGTCAAGGATGAGGAGTGGGCCGTCTTGAGCCAATTTTATACCTCTATGCATTTCTTTGAGGCCAAGGCCCTGCAGCAGTCGGGGATGGTTTACCTAGAGCTAGACAAGATCTTCCGGCAGCAGGATGACACCTTTATCCGCATTCTTAATAACCTTCGAGACAATAAATCCACCCCAGAGGATGTTCGCCGCCTCAATCAGCAGTTTAAAACCTTGGATGAGATTCAGGAATTGATGCCTTGCATCACGCTGACGACACACAACTACAAGGCAGACGAACTGAATTTGCGCGAGCTACGGAGCTTGTCTAGCCCCTCTTTTTTTTACGATGCGGATTTAGATCGTGAATTTCCTGAGAGCATGTTTCCACTGCCTCCCATCCTAGAGCTCAAGGTGGGTTCCCGCGTGATGTTTATCAAGAATGATTCCTCGGGCAATGCGAATTACTTCAATGGAAAGTTAGCTACTGTGATTCATCTGGCTGCGGATGAGGTAAAAGTGCAGATGGATGATCAGCAGGTGAACTATGTACTCAAAAAGGAGAACTGGGAGAATAAACGCTACCAACTCAATGCAGAAACGAAAGAGTTGGAAGAGGAAGTAATTGGTACTTTCTCCCAATACCCAATCAAACTGGCCTGGGCAGTGACCGTACACAAAAGTCAGGGGCTTACTTTTGATAAAGCCATTGTGGATGTGGGTCAGGCTTTTGCGCCGGGGCAGGTGTATGTGGCTTTGAGTAGACTTCGGAGTTTGGAGGGGCTGATTTTACGAACCCGCATCCAAACGGAGGTGATTTTTTCTGATGCCAAGGTGGTTGGGTTTACCCAGGAAAAGTCCAATCAGCAGGATTTACCAGAGTTGCTACGTGTGCATCAAGAGAATTATTTGTTCCAGTTGGTGGAGCGAACCTTTGAGTTCGAGAGTTTAATTGGTGCACTGATCCAATTTCAAAAAGAGCAGACGTCCTCTATGGAGTTTGAGGAGGAAGAGTTACAAGACGACCTCCCAGCCTTGTACCGACTTCTGGATGTAGAGCGGGAAAATACCCGCAAATTCCGTCAGCAGCTTCAGTTTTTGATTCAGAATAAAGAAGAGGAGCGGTTGCTGGAACGCTTGGAAAAAGGTTCTGCCTATTACTTGGAACTTTTGCTGGAGGGCATGAAGATTTTGCTGCGTCATTTGGTAAAAATTGAGCGGCTATCACGGGTGAAGAGTTACCAGCAATCCATGGAAGAGTTAGAACTGGAATTTCTTTCCAAGTACACGGCTATCGCTCGAAGCAGCATGCTGATTCAAGGAATTTTTAAAGGTGAAGGAATCGGATCTTTGGATGCGGTAGATCTTCGAATTCGGCAGGTTCGTCAGCAGCTGGTGTCCCAATTTCGAGAGGCACTGCCTGCCGCTTCGCCTACAAAAAATAAGACAGGAAGGAAGAAGTCTACCAAAGTCCAACCTGCAAAAGAGAAGAAAGAGGATACGAAGGAGCAGACTATACGCCTTTTTTTGGAGGGAAAGACCAGGGAGGAAATTGCATCTGAACGGGGCTACACGTTAGGTACCATTATGACGCACCTCAGTCATGGAGTCAAAATGGGTCAGATTCAGGTAGAGGACTTGGTGGATCAAGAAGCTATCTGGGAGATTCAAGGGGTAACCGAAAAACCAGGTTCCTTAAAGGCCTATTTTGAACACTTTGAAGGTAAGTACGATTACGACACCTTGAGGTTGGTCTTGCAGGCGAATAAATAAGTTTGATCTAAATTATAAATTGATTTTCTGAATTTTAGCTTTTTAGCCTTTTCCTTAAGCTATCTTTGCATTTTGAAAAGAAAGCGCAACAAATGGCGATGAAGCAGATTTGGTGGTTTAATACCCTCATTTTTTTACTAGTTGCTGGAACTCCAGTGTTTGGTCAGCAAGACAGTCTTCCTAATTCCACTGAGTTCAAGGGAGTCGTATCCGGAGTAGTAGATTTCTTTTACGGCTATGATTTTAACCAGCCTGAAGGCAAAACTAGACTACCTTTTCTTTGCAACCATAATCGACACAATCAGGTAGCGCTCAATTTGGGTTTGATAAAAATCGCAATGACCAAAGGGCAGTTTCGAAGCAATGTTGCGCTACATGCTGGAGCCTATTCAGTAGATAACTATGCAGATGAACCTGGGATATTGAAACATGTATTTGAGGCAAATGTAGGGGTTTTGATTTCGAAAAAAGGCAATGTATGGTTAGATGCTGGCTTACTGCCTTCCCATATTGGATTTGAAAGTGCTATTTCTACAGATAATTTGACGTTGACGCGTTCCATTTTAGCGGAAAACACCCCCTATTTTTTAACAGGTGGAAAGGTGAGTTTTCAGCCTTCTGAAAAGTGGTTTTTTTCTGGTTTAATCTTCAATGGTTGGCAACGAATTACGAATGTGGAAGGCAGTACCAAACCCTCCTTTGGAACGCAGGTAGTTTATCGGCCTAAAGACAATGTACTTATAAATTGGAGTACCTTCCTGGGATCAGATGATCCCGATGCTACTAGAAGACGTCGTTATTTTTCCAATTTATATGGTCAATTTCAAGTGACCGATGCCTTGGCATTGAGGGTGGGAATGGATATGGGGGTGCAACAACAAAAGCGGAGAAGTAGTGCGTACGATCCTTGGTTTAGCCCGATTGTGATTGGTCAGGTGAAGTGGAACCAGCGGATCAAATCAGCTGTCCGCGTGGAGTATTACCAGGATCGAACAGGCATCCGGGTAAAGAATGCCCATCCCAATGGCTTTGCCACCACTGCGCTATCGGTTAATGTGGATTACAGCCTTTGGAAAGGTTTGTTGTGGAGAATAGAAGCAAGTAATTACCGGAGCAGAGACCAAGTATTTTTATATCCCGAGTCACCCACAGCCACCAATTTCTTTTTAATTAGTTCCCTAGCGTATCGATTTTGAGGAGGCGATTACAAGTCGGTTTTTCTGGCTTGGTATGCATTAGTCTGCTAAGCTTTTGAATTTTAAAAAATGAGTGGCTCGTTTTTGTATGGGATCCACCACGGCGGATCGAACCATTTTAACCTTAGGATTAATTTACGAATGTTCAACCCACCGTTGGGGGTTGGCTGCTGGCTCGTGATCATTTTCCCCAGGTACACCTACCTCCGGCAGGTGTACCTGGGGCTATGCAAGATTTGATCCACCACGGCGGACTGATCCACCACGGCGGACTGATCCACCACGGCGGACTGATCCGCAGTGGCGGATCTAACTTTGAATAGCCGCGGGTGCAGCCCGTGCAGAAAAGGGTAGATAGATATTTCCGATCCGCCGGGGAGGATCGAACCATTTTAACCTTAGGATTAATTTACGAATATGTTCAACCCACCGTTGGGGGTTGTGCGGCATGCAATGATCATTTTCCCCAGGTTTACCTGCCGCGGCAGGTGAACCTGGGGCTATGCAAGATTTGATCCGCCACTGCGGATCGGATTTTTTTATACAATCATGGATTTAAAAGGAAAAATCAGGCAGTTCTTGGCCTAAGTTATATCCACTCTTTGAAAGGTATATATAGGAAACTAGGATGGTGATCCAATTCCATGTGCCTTTGACTGCGGTCTGTGAACGATTATCCTAATTCTTTCAATACATCTTCTCTGTCAATACACTCATAATCGCGCGAATTCCTTCTTTGTAATTTCCTAGGCGGAGGTTTTCGTTCGGGCTATGCTGATTGTTGTCTGCATTCACGGTAGGAATGGTGACGGCTGGGATGCCCAATGCATCTACGAATGGGGAAATTGGAATGGAGCCACCAGAAATTCGAATCTGTACCGGATCTGCTCCAAAGGAACGGTTCATCGCTTTTCTCAGCCATGCACCCACTGGAGAATCCATAGGAGTGCGGAAAGCCTGGTAGGAGATGGAAGTGCCTACTTTGACGATTTTGGGATGTGCCATTCGCTCTTCATCGCTAGGGTCTTTTTCCGTGATGTAAAATCCTTGCTTTCGGATATGGTCTTTGATCAGTTCAAATAAGCGAACGGGATCAGATTCGGGTACCAGACGCATGTCTAGTTCTGCTAGGGCAATAGCAGGGATGATGGTAGTCGCCTGTGCGCCGGTATATCCTGCCGATAGCCCTTTGATATTCAAGGAAGGGTAGTTGATGCTCTCTTGGTAGCTCTGTCCCACCTGATCTGTTCGGCCTAGACCCAATCGCTTTTTAACAGCAGGCTCGTTATCAGGTACGGCAGCGAAGATTTTGCGCTCCGCTTCGGTAAAGGTAATCCCATCGTAAAATCCTGGAATCACCACGCGGCCATTTTCATCTTTCATAGAAGAAAGAAGCTGTGACATCAGCAGGGCAGGGTTGGGGGCATAGTTACCATAGTGCCCACTGTGCTGGGGAAGTTTGGGACCATAGGTGGTCAAGAAAAGTTCAGAGATGCCCCTTGCACCATAGCTAAGTGTAGGGAGGTTGGAGGTGTGACGTGGTCCATCCATGATGAGCATCAGGTCAGCAGCAAGCTTTTCCTTGTATTTGACTACGGCTGCTGGAAGTCGGGGAGAACCTTGTTCTTCTTCAAAGTCCAAAATAATTTTTATGGAGTAGTCGGGCGAAATTCCAGCTGCGGTGAGTGCATCCCAAGCGGTGATTAGCATGGCTAGAGGGCCTTTGTCGTCTGAGGTGGAGCGGCCAAATATCCGCCAATCGGCATTGTATTCGGTTTGTAATTTTTCCATAGGGACTGCCTCCCAGGTACCATTGGCCGATTGAGCTTTGAGCACCGGCTGGTAGGCATCTTTTTGGTCCCACTTGCTGATATCTACCGCTTGCCCATCTACGTGAAAGTAGAAGAGGGCTGTTTTTTTAGCATTCGGTTGTTTCTTCTCTACGAGGAGTAATGGGATTCCACCTGTTTCTAAACGCTCTAACGACCAATTTCTTGAGGTGAATGCCTTTTCGCACCAGGCGATATTCACGGCGATTTGCTCGGGAAACACCGCGTCATTGGGCATAGAAACCAGCTCGTTGAGGAGGCGAAGGCTTGATTGCCATTGTTTTTCAGTGAGCGCTTCTAGTCGAGCTTGATCGATTGTTTGTGCGGAAAGGCTGATGCCAATCAAAAGAAATAGGGAAGTGAACAAGTAGCTTCGCATGGGAGGAGGGTTTTTCGAAAAGTAAGCAAAAGGGATGGCTTCAGCAATTCGTCTAAGTAAAAGGCCAAGTCGAATCCAATCTTTTTGAGAAGGTGGTGATTCAAGGGATCCTAGCAATTCGGAAATTGCAAGCAATGTTGTATTTTCAAGCCATGCAAAGACGCCCTTTTCTACAGAAACTCAGTTTGATCAGCACAGGATTACTTACCCTGCCTTTTGCAACTTACGGAAAGGTAAGCCTCCCAAGAGCAACTCGTCTCAAATTTATCACCGCTTCAGATGGGCATTGGGGACAGGCCAATACAGATTTTGTAGGATCGCATCGGCAACTGATTGAAGCGATTCACCGTGAAAAAGGAGTGGATTTTGTGGTATTTAATGGAGATTTGATACACGATACGCCTTCTTTTCTACCTGAGGTAAAGACGGTGTATGATCAAGTGCAATTTCCAACTTTCGCTACACGAGGAAATCATGATCGGGTGGATGCCGATACTTTTCGTCGAATCATGGGGCATTCCACCAATCACTCCTTTGTCCTGAAGGATCAGTTCGGGGTTATCCTATTGGACTCCTCCAATGTAGCTGGCGACTACCTTTGTGCGGATTTGAATTACCTGAGAGGGGTGTTGGCTTCCTATGAAAAGCTGGAGCAAGTGTATGTATTCATCCATATTTCCCAGCAGGATTGGACTCGAAATGGAGTGGCTTGCCAAGAGTTTATGGATTTAATCGCTTCTTACTCGAATGTGAAAGCCACCTTTCATGGACACGACCACGACCTAGATGGCTTGATGGTGTATAAAAAGAAGCTTTTTTTATGGGCGGGGCACTTTGGAGGGTCTTGGGGCAATCCTTTCCCAAGTTACCGAGTGTGTGAGGTAGGTGAAGATGGGAAGGCGGTCACCTACCTTAAAACAGTCAAAGAGGGGATGATTCTGAATAGCCATCCCCTATAAGATTTCGGTCAAATCACCTGCGGTCCTTAGTTGATTCGTGCTTCTACCCAGCGTCTTGCATTGACAAAAGCTTCCATCCAAGGGGTAAATTCATCGTTTCGCTCACTTGGGTAATGTGCCCAGTTCCAAGGCTTTAAGCTGCGCTCAATATGGGGCATGATGGCCAAGTGTCTGCCATCTTCCGAAGCGATGCCTGCAGTCGCAAAGTCTGATCCATTCGGGTTGCCCGGATAGGAAGCATAACTAAAGTTCATCGCGAAATGGTAGGCATTTTCTCCTTTAGGAAGCGCAAATTTACCTTCTCCATGGGCTACCCATACGCCGAGGCGTTGTCCACTGAGGGTACCTAGCATCACCGATTTGTTTTCAGGGACGGTCACATTGACAAAGCCAGACTCAAACTTGTGGCTCGCATTGTGCAACATTTTAGGTTTTTCAGCGTGATCTGGCGTGATTAGACCCAATTCAATCATCAGCTGGCAGCCATTGCAAACACCCAAGGAAAGGGTATCGGGGCGTGCGTAAAATGCATCGAGCGCCTGTTTTGCTTTTGGATTGTATAGGAATGCGCCTGCCCAGCCTTTGGCAGATCCCAATACATCTGAGTTGGAGAAGCCGCCCACAAATACGATCATCTGCACTTCGCTCAAATTCTCCCGTCCTGAAATCAGGTCGGTCATGTGAACGTCTTTCACCTCAAATCCAGCAAGCCAGAGTGAATAGGCCATTTCTCGGTCTCCATTCACTCCTTTTTCGCGAATAATCGCTGCGGTCGCTTTTCCTTTTTTGGTACGTAAAGGATCGAGGCCCAAGGTTGCAAATTTACCTTCCCAACCTGGGGAGAAGCTGTATTGCAGGGGTTGGTTTTTGTAATTGGTAAATCGTTCGAGAGCTAACTTTTCTCCGCTTTGCTTTTTGTCAAGCAGGTAGGAAGAACGGAACCAGATATCTCTCCATTCGGAGACCACCAAGGTTTGAGATGCGAGTTCGATTTTTCCGTTTCGAGTAATTGTTCCAAGTGTTTTAAATCCGATCTGAGCGGTAGCAAGCAGTTTTTCAACTTCTCCATCAGCTCCCACTTGAATGAGGATGCCTGGGTTTTCGGAGAACAAGGCTTTCACCAAGCCCTTTTCTTCAAGTTGTGCCACATCCACATGCATGCCTACAGCTTGGCTTGGGAAACACATTTCCAAAAGCGCGGTCAGCATACCTCCAGAAGAAATATCGTGTCCTGCTAGGACTAATCCTTTAGAGATGAGCTGCTGAACAGTTTCAAAAGCGCTTGCGAAATAGGCAGCATCGACTACCGTAGGTGGTTCTTGACCAATTTTATTCAGTGCTTGGTAGAGCGATGAACCTGCAAGCTTAGCAGCATCTTTGGAGAAGTCTAAGTAAAGTACTTTCGTGCCTGCCACTGGGATAAGAGCGGTTTTCACCGTTTTCTGAATGTCAGAACATTCACCAATGGCAGAAATGATAACTGTGCCTGGAGAGTAAACCACCTTGCCGTCAGGGTACTTCTGGGTCATGGACAGGGAGTCCTTACCGGTAGGGATGTTGACACCCAAGGCAATCGCAAACTCAGAAACTTCCTGTACTGCACGGTATAGGCGATCGTTTTCTCCCTTGTTTTTTGCGGGCCACATCCAGTTGGCAGAAAGGGAAATTCCCTTCAATCCATCTGTGATGGGAGCAAAGATCAAGTTGGTCAGTGCTTCGGCAATGGCCAAGCGGCTGCCTGCCTCCGGGTTGGCCAATGCTGCCACTGGAGCATGTCCGATGGAGGTTGCAATGCCTTTTTTGCCTGTGAAATCTAGTGCCATCACCCCAACATCGTTGAGGGGCAATTGAATCTCACCGACGGTTTGTTGGGTGGCCACACGCCCAGTTACGGAGCGGTCCACCTTGTTGGTCAACCAATCCTTACAAGCCACTGCCTCAAGTTGAAGTACTTCTTTCAGATACGTAAGGAGTAGTCTTTCTTGGTGGGAGGTGTCTGCAAAGGATGAACCTTTTTCAGTTACATCTTCAAGAATAGTTTTTGGAGAGGAGCCAAATAGGTATCCAAGATTCCAGTCCACCGGTTTTTCACCAGTTTTCTGGTTTTCAAATTTAAAGTGCATGTCTCCGGTCGTTTCGCCCACCACGTAGAATGGAGCACGCTCGCGCTCGGAGAGTTGTTGCAATAAGGGGATGTCTTTTTTACCTACCACTAGACCCATGCGTTCTTGGGACTCGTTGCCGATGATTTCTTTGGCTGATAGGGTAGGGTCGCCTACAGGAAGCTGGTCAATGTGAATGGTGCCTCCTGTGCTTTCGACCAATTCGGAGAGGCAGTTGAGGTGTCCACCTGCGCCGTGGTCGTGGATGGAGACGATGGGGTTGTTTTCGCTTTCTGCCATGGCACGAATCACGTTGGACACGCGCTTTTGCATTTCCGGGTTGGAGCGTTGGATGGCATTCAGTTCGATGGCATTGGATAGTTCCCCAGTATTCAAGGAAGACACCGCTGATCCACCCATGCCGATGCGGTAGTTGTCCCCGCCCATAATGACGATCTGGTCACCGGCTTTGGGTTCTGCTTTCTTGGTGTACTTGGCATTGGTAAATCCTACGCCTCCTGCAAGCATGATGACCTTGTCAAAACCATGCTGTTTCTCGTTTTCCTCGTGTTCGAAGGTAAGCACTGAGCCTGCGATTAGGGGTTGGCCAAATTTATTTCCAAAGTCAGAAGCTCCATTGGAGGCTTTGATGAGGATGTCCATCGGGCTTTGGTAGAGCCAAGGGCGATTGGGTAGATTTTTCTCCCAGCTACGGCCTGCTTCTGACCTAGGGTAGGAAGTCATGTATACCGCCGTACCTGCTAGTGGGATGGAAGCCGTGCCTCCAGCGAGGCGGTCACGGATTTCACCACCGGCACCAGTAGCGGCACCATTGAAGGGCTCCACTGTGGTAGGGAAATTGTGCGTTTCTGCTTTGAGGGAAAGGACCGTGTCGATGTCTCGGGGCTCAAAAAAATCAGGCTGATGCTGTGTTTTAGGGGCAAATTGCTGGATGCGTGGTCCATGTACAAAGGCCACATTGTCTTTGTAGGCCGAGGCGATGCGGTTGGGATGACGCTTGGAGGTTTCCTTGATCAATTGAAAAAGTGTCATCGGCTTTTCTTCTCCATCGATGATGAAGGTGCCGTTAAAGATCTTGTGACGGCAATGTTCGGAGTTGACTTGTGAAAAGCCAAATACTTCCGAGTCGGTGAGGGGGCGTTCAAGTTGTGCAGCGACTTGATTGAGGTAATCCACTTCTTCTTGGCTCAAGGCAAGGCCTTCACTTTTATTGTAGGCAGCAATGTCTGTAATTACTTTGATAGGCTCTGGTTGAAGGTGAATGTCAAAAACCGCTTGATCCAAGCCATCATAGGCTTTTTGGAGCATGGGGTCAATCTGCTCACCGGCATGAAGTGGAATGAATTCTTCGATTCGTTGAATTCCTAGGATACCCATATTCCCTGTGATTTCTACCGCATTGGTAGACCATGGGGTAATCATTTCTTTGCGTGGTCCTGAGTACGTACTGCTAATTTTATCCGTTTGGATGGCTTTTGCCTCCCCAAAAAGCCAGCTTAACTTTTGTAAGTCTTCTGCATGCAGGGGTTGAGGTACTTGAACTCCATAAATGAGTTTCTGAGGGGATTCAAAGAAGAAAATCATGTCCTTGGGCGGGTAAGTTGCAAAGGTAAGAATTTGGCTTTGAGATCGTAAAAAGTAGGGGTAAGTTTTTGCTTTTTACCTCGGATTATCCGTCGTCGCTTGGGGTGATGAGCTGTGCTCTTTTTCTTGAGCTTGTTGCAGGTAGGAAACCGTGGATTCGATGAGTTGTCCATGTCCCACAGGAAGCAGAAGGAGTCTGAGTTGTGGGACTTTGGCCGTAAATCGCTCCAGGTTTTTTGGGGCTACCATTCGGTCAAACTCCCCCAAAACTACGGTCACGGGAATGGGATGCAGCCGTAGCTGCCGGATGATGGTACCCAGCTGCAGGTGGAGGCCACCCAGGACTTTCCAGACGAGGTAGGCTTGCGCTCTTTTGGAGCGGGTTTCGAGTTGGGTTCTGACAAACTTTACCAGACTTTTCTGCAGCAGTCCGGCTGTTTTGAGGCCATCGACTAGTGTAAAAAATCGCTGTGGCCGAAAGACGGCCTGTTTGAATAATGGGTGAATGCCAGTGGGGTAGTTGCTCATGCTGTACCAGAGGCCTGTTTTGATACCATCCGGAGCTAGGAGGCTTAGGCTGCTGATCCGCTCGGGGAGCAACTCATAACTGAGCAAGGCAAATTTGCCGCCCATGCTGTAGCCCACCAAATGAAACGTGTCGATGGACTCTTGCTGGAGTAGGGATAGCAGGATTACTTTCCATTCCTCTTTTTTAAGTGGTTTTTCTGAGGTATTCCAACTGCTTTGTCCGTGGTAGATTAGGTCCACAAAAAGGTAGCGCTGCTTGGATGTTCGGAGTTTGTCAAAGGCGAGTAGGTCTTGGTGATGCTGGCCAAAACCATGGAAGAATATCCAGACTTCCGAACCGCTGCCGAAGCTGCGGTAGGCTAGTTTACCAGTTGCGTGCCTGACAAATTCCATGAGGGCAAAATTAACTTTTGTCAAAAGGATTTTCTAGAAAATAATTAACTATTAATATCACCCCTTTAAAAAATTATATTTTTTATTAATCAAATAAACAATCAAATATTCTTCAAAACGCTAACAATATAGTCTATTTTGAAATAATATTTTTAAATAAAACCATGGAAACTTTAAATAAAAAAATAGTTTCCGTAGTTTTGTCCTTTAAATAAAGAGAGTGGTGGAGACAAGGCAACGAATTTTAGAGATAGCTACGGAGCAGTTTGCACGCTTTGGTGTTCGTACGTTTACGATGGAGGACCTTGCAAGGCAGGCAGGGATTTCTAAAAAGACCATTTATCAAGAGTTTGAAGACAAGAAGGATTTGGTGAAGGCTGTATTTGCTGCCATTTTAGAAGAAGATCAGCAGAAGCTTTCCTTTATCCTAGAACAGGGGGATGGAGTCATCGAGCACCTGGTGAAGACGTCCCGAATGATGCGGGACCGCTTGACCTCTATCAATCCACTTGTGATCCTAGAGGTACAGAAATACTATCCAGAGGCCTGGAAGCTTTTTGAATCTTTCAAAGATCAAACCATCCAAAAAGACTTGTTCAACGTTTTGGAGCTTGGAAAAAAGCTAGGGTATTTCCGAGCCGAAATTGATTCTCGCGTGCTGGCCAAAGTGAGATTGAGCCAAATCACTACTGCCTTTGACCCAAGAAATTTTGCAGATCCCGAATTCAATCTGCTTGAAGAGCAGCTGGTAATTCTAGACCACTTTCTTCATGGTATTTTTACGGATAAAGGAAGACAAGCATTTTTAGTACAAAAAGACCTATTGAATTAAACCAACTAGTATATGAAAAACTACCTTCTCCTAGCGCTCTTTTTAGGGCTGAGTGGTGCTCCTGTTGCAGCCCAACAGGTGGTCACCCTTAGTCTCTCTGAAGCAGTAGACTATGCCTTGGAAAACAATCCGAACACTAAAAATGCCCGATTGGAACTCCTCATATCCAAGGCTACGATTAAGGAAACGACCGCCAGGGGCCTGCCTCAGATCAATGGGGCCTACAATTTGGATTACAATCCTAAAATTCCAGTGATTTTTCTTCCAAACCAACCTCCATTTGGAGATCCGTCGAATCCTAGCGATGTGATTCCTGCTCGATTTGGAGTGAGCTATTCCTCGGGTCTTGGGGTTACAGTTAGCCAAATGGTCTTTGATGGTTCCTTTTTTGTAGGCTTACGTGCGGCCAAAACCCTCCTGGAATTGACCAATAAGGATCTGAAGAAGGCAGAAATTGATGTTGTAGAGAACGTGAAGAAGGCGTATTTTGGGGTTTTGGTCAATCAACAGCGAATTCGTCTTGCCGGAGCCAATTTGTCCCGTATCGATACCTTACTTAAGGAAACCACTGCCCTCTACGAGGCTGGATTTGTTGAGAAAATTGATGTATCTCGAGTTCAGGTACAGCGCAACAATACCTACACCCAGATCCAACGCGGTCAAGCAGCCTTAGACATTAGCAAACAAATCTTGAAGCTACAGATGGGCATCCCCGTAGAATATGAGGTTGAGCTATCGGAGTCCTTGCAAGAGTTGACCACCAAAGAGGAGCTTCTTCAACTAGTAGGCGTGGAAGGAGCGGACCGTATCGAAATTGATCAGGTAGCCTCGCAAATCACCCTAGTGGGCTTAGACTTGAAAAATAACCTCAGCCAGTACATGCCCAAAATTAATTTTGTAGGGAATATGAGAAGAAGCGGTGCAGGCAATGAGCTGGATAGGGTCTTTAACAAATCCAACTGGTTTGGTAGCTCCTTGGTGGGTGTAAGCATGTCGGTGCCCATTTTTGATGGATTTTCAAAGGCAGCTAGAATTCAAAAAAATCGCGTGCAGCTTACCCAACTCGAAAACCAGCGCTCATTTTTGAAAGAATCTTTTAAAAGCGAATTGTATGCTGCCAAAGCAAATCTTCGCAACGATTTAAATATTCTGGAGGTGCAAGAAGCCAATTTGCAATTGGCCACAGAGGTCTACCAAATTGCGCGTATCAAATACAAAGAGGGGATTGGCTCCAACCTGGAAGTGGTGAATGCCGATGCCGCTTTGATTGAAGCAGAAATCAATTACCTCGGAGCACTCTACGATGGATTGATTTCAAAAATAAATCTTGAAAAAGCCCTTGGGGTATTGCAGCCTGATTTGACTAACTAAACCAACATTTTCTTTTACCACTCATTCCCATGAAATCACTACTAACCTATGCCTCTTTACTACTCCTTTCCTTTGGAGTAGCCTCTTGCGCAGGCAACGACCTTGATGCAAAGAAAGCTGAATTGGAATCATTAAAAAGCCAGCTTTCTGAGCTTACTACAGAAATCAAAACCTTGGAAGCGGAGCTAATTGCAGCTGATCCAGCCTTTGCTGCTGCTGCCAAAAAGCCCTTGCTGATCACGACCGTGGCTGCTACAAAGGGAGAATTCACCCATTTTGTAGAAGTCACAGGCTCCGTACTCTCCAAGAAAAATGTCAATATAAGCTCCGAAACAGGGGGTAGAATCCTCGATATCCCTGCTATTGAAGGAATGCGTATGAGCAAAGGACAGGTGCTTGCTAAAATCGATTCTGAATCCATTCAACGTAGCATTGAGGAGTTGGAGAATAATCTCTCCCTTGCGCGCACCGTTTTTGAAAAGCAGGAGCGTCTATGGAATCAAAAGATCGGAACAGAAATCCAGTACTTGGAGGCGAAAAGTCGAAAAGAGGGATTGGA
>CAMBMU010000003.1 GCA_945868725.1 Spirosoma fluviale | reverse complement strand
ATGGATGACAAGGCGCCGCTAATCTGGGAAAAGTCGGTGATGCCGATCGCTTGGACGAAAGCCTATCAGCTTGAGGGAGGTAAACCAGGAATGGCCTTTGCCTCCACCATGGGTGCTTCCTTGGACTTTCAGAGTGCAGGCTTAAGGCGCCTAGTTCTTAATGCGTCTTTCTGGCTGCTCGGAATGGGAGATGCAGTGACTGCGGATTTGAATGTGGACTATGTGGGGGGATATTCACCTACTGCTTTTGGGTTTGATACCTTCCGTAAGGGCATGCGCGTGTCGGATTTTAAATAATTGTACCAGGTACAATGTACCAAGTACCAAGAAGAACTCTGTACGAAGTACCAAGTACAATGTACGAAGTATACTCAGAGGCAAGAGCCGAGAAACAAGAAACGAGACAATTGGTTGTGCTACGAGATTCGTATGGTTTTCGAATTTTCACTTCTTCATTCAACATTCGGCGTTCGGCATTCGAAATTAATTTGATGCCGTATTTCGTACCTCGTATTTCGTACTTAATTTTCTTTCCTTAATCCGTTCCCTCATGAATAAAATAGGTTTCAACGTGCTGGCTTGGTCAGCAGAAATTTCCGAACAGCTTTTTCCGATTTTAGATCGCCTGAAGACCATTGGCTACGATGGAGCCGAGTTTTTTATTGGAGACACCGACCAAAAGTCCTGTCGCTTGGTGGGGGACTATTGCAAAAAAATAGGACTGGAAGTAACGGCAGTTACCGTAATGGGAGCTGCTGAAAACCCCATTTCCCCTGATCCAGCAGTTCGGGAGAAGTCCAAAGAAAAACTCAATTGGGTTCTAGACCGTGCGGCAGACCTAGGAGCTCAAGTGCTTTGTGGACCCTTCCATTCCGCTTTTGCCACCTTTGCTTCACGTGCACCTATTTCCGAAGAGTATGACTGGTCTGCGGAAGTGTTGCAGTCGGCAGGAGATTATGGACAGCAATTGGGGATTGTACTTACTCCAGAGGCCTTGAATCGATTTGAATGCTACCTGGCCAACACCATGGAGCAGTTGGATTATTTGCTCTCCAAGGTGCAGCATCCCAATGTGCAGGCGATGTTTGATACCCATCATGCGAATATGGAGGAGAAAAAACTGGGCCTTGCCATCGAACGAATTGCGCCACGCTTGGGGCATGTGCACATCTCTGAAAACGATCGAGGTACGCCGGGTTCAGGGCATGTCAACTTTGATGAAACCTTTGCTGCCTTAAAAAAAGTAGGCTATACAGGATGGTTGACGATTGAGGGCTTCACCCGAAACGATCCTGCTTTTGCGAATGCCATCGGGGTGTGGCGCGAGTTTTCCGCTCCTTGGGAGATGGCGGAGCAGGGCTACCAACTCATCAAAGGGATGTGTGAAAAGCACGGGATGTAAGTAGTTGTACTCGAGAGAAGGCTTACTTTTTTGGGATATACCAGCTATTGCTGCTTAAGTCCACACCTCCCTTGAGTTCTTCCTGCACCACGCGATCAATGATCCACAGGCCTTTTTTGGCCATGGCTTCAAAGGTATCTACCCCCTCTTTGCCTCCCTTCAAAAAATCCAGCCTTAAGGGCTTAGTTGGATTGAACTTCCAGGGCTTTGCCTTTGACCTCCTCGTGAAATACTCCGTCCGCGTAGGCCAAGTGTCCGTTGACCCAGGTTTTCACTACTTGGTTGTGGAAGGTGGTGCCTTCCAGAGGAGACCAACCACACTTGTACAGGATATTTTCCTTGCTTACGGTCCATTCGCTGTTGAGATCCACCAAGGTCAAGTCTGCAAAGTAGCCTTCACGGATGTAGCCGCGTTCCTTAATGCGGTAGAGGATGGCGGGGTTATGGCACATTTTCTCCACAATTTTTTCGAGACTGATTTTGCCTTGTGTGTAGAATTCAAGGAGACAGTTGAGGGAGTGCTGCACCAAAGGAGCGCCAGACATGGACTGGAAGTAGGGCTTTTGTTTTTCTTCCAAGGTATGCGGAGCATGATCCGTGGTAATGATGTCGATGCGGTCTTCAAGAAGGGCGGCAAGTAGCCCATCTTTGTCTTTTTGGGTTTTGATGGCAGGGTTCCACTTGATCAAGACACCAAGTCGCTCGTAGTCCTGGTCCGTAAACCAGAGGTGGTGCACCGATACTTCGGTCGTGATGTTTTTATCGGCCAAGGGAATGTCGTTGCGAAAAAGATTCGTTTCCTTGGCAGTGCTCAGGTGGAGGATATGCAATCTAGCCCCATGTTTTTCGGCAAGGCCGATGGCCCGTTCCGTAGCCTCGTAGCAAGCCTGTTCACTTCGGATCAGCGGATGGCAGGCGATGGGCACATTTTCTCCGTATTTTTCTCGGTAGAGTTCCTCATTTTTCTCGATGATCGCCTCCTTTTCAGAGTGGATGGCGATCAGTCCTTTGTGCGCTGCAAAAAGTTTCTCCAACATGGCGGGTTGATCTGCGAGGATATTCCCCTTTCCCGTAAAATAAAGCCCATCATCCGTGATGGCGAGGTGCTTGGAGGTGTCCCATTGGATGACCTCGTCCAAGTTGTCGGCGGTGATGCCAAGCAAGAAGCCATAGTTGGCCAGCGATTTGGTGGAGGCCAACTCGTATTTGTCGGCCCAAAGTTCGAGTGTGAGCGTATTGGGACGGGTGTTGGGCATCTCGATAAAGGAGGTGACTCCACCGGCGATGGCTGCCTTACTTTCGCTTGTCAAGTCTGCCTTGTGCGTCAGTCCGGGATCACGAAAGTGTACCTGTCCGTCGATCACTCCAGGAAGCAAGTACTTGCCGCGACCATCCACGATCTGGTACTGGTTTTGAGCCGGGATGGAACCGATTTTTTGGATGCGTTCCCCTTCAATTAGGACGTCAGTAACTTGGATTTGGCCTTCGTTGACAAGGGTGACTTGCTGGATAAGCGTAGCTTGGGACATGGTGGGTAGAAATATTCTTGCTTCTACAAAGAACGCAGGTAATTGCTAAGATTACAATGGGTAGCTAACTGGAGGAGTGAGTTTAAAAAGGAAAAAATGAAAGAATTTAGTCCAAAGGCAAGAGGTAGAATCTGAGTGTTAGGACGTAGTTTCTTCCATCTCTAATTTGAATGTGATGCGGGTATTCAAGGCTTTAAAAACCTTGAGTACGGTTTCAAATCTTGCATCTTTCACACTGTTTTCAAGTTTTGATATTTGAGATTTTTGAACTCCAACAAGCTTTCCCAATTCTGCTTGGGTAAGCTTTTGCTTGATTCGCGTTTGTTTTAGTGCTTCACCTAATAAGTCTAATCGTAATTCATTTTCAAATGCATCACGTTTTTCGCTTCCTTTCTTTCCGATGTATTTATCGGTGATCTCTTCTAGTGAGAATTGCTGAAGTGGTTTATTTTTCATGGTGGAATTTAACTTTGAAACTTTTGGAATTTCATATGTTAAACGGATAAGTTAAAAAAATAGTTTCCCAAACGGGAAACAAATATTGTTTCATGGCCTTCCAAAAATCGCCTCAACGTTTAAAAAGAAAAAAATAATTTTATCACTCCCTTTTTTTTATCTGTGGGGGAAGGAAATAGGGTTTGTGGTTCAATTAAATGAGCTGTGGACCGTGGTCTGCCAACTGTGGACGATTTGTATCAATCTAATCCATCATCCCTTTGCCTGCAAAGATCTTTGGGATACATTTTTCGATGCGGCTAAGTCGGGTAGGCGACTGCTTGGCTCCAGAAAAGTGGATGAGGTAGCCCCGCTGCCGACCTGGAGTCAGTGCAAAAAATGCAGCTTCCAGACCGAGATGCTCCGCGAATTTTTGAAGGAGTTCCTCGGGGAGCTCTTGTGGGCTTGAACTAGGTTCTGCCTTCTTCCCAGATTGCTCTACCAGAATGGCCTCTTGCAGGTAGTATCGAATGTCTTTTTCCAAAAACGTAGCTTGGCTGAGTTTGGTAAATCGAAGGATTCTGCCTTCAATAGAGTTGGGACCCGGTAGTTCGAGCAGTCCCTTAGGATCAGGGATTAGCTGTCCTTTGATAAAACTCAACACACAGGAATCCTTAAACACCCCCAACATCACCACGTTTTTTCCATTGATCGTGTAGGTCGGCACCCCCCATTTTCGTTCTTCCTGGAGTTTCGTTTCCAAGATTAGTTGCCTCAAAAACTCCAAGATATCCGTCCAAAGTAGCACCTTGCAGGCTGGAGTAGCACCCAAAGAGCAGCGCATGCAACCTTCGAGTAGAAATTGGTCGATCTGAGTGTTGGGTTGAGCCATTAAGTGATTTATTCGGATTTAAAGTTACAAATTAGGTAACCCACATTGATTTTTCTATGTGCCTTCTATGTGGTTTTATTTTAAGAAAAAATGCTTGAACCAGTTATTCCTTTGCGCCAAGGGCCTGCCCGCCGCGGCGGGAAAAATCCCCTAAAATCTGCTAGATCCGCGTGAAATAATTGTCTCGCAAAGCGGCCAAGACGCCAAGGGCTTGCGGTAGTCAGGCAAGATTCAAGACAGAAATTAGTAAGCTATATAGCCACATAGGATAAAAGGGAATTCTCTCATTTTCTATTTGGGTTTTTTTTAAAATCGCTCTTGGTGTTTATGTGGTTTTTCTCTTTTGAAAGCTTTTCTAGGTGCCTTTGAGGTAAATTCTATTTTGTGGCTAGCATTTGATGTGTTCCTATTTTGACTAGGCGCGTTTCAAAACAATTCCAATTTCATATATTAAAACTTCTAAACACCAAGCTTCTTTTCTTACTCATGAAAACCTTCTCCACAGTCTTTTTCGGTTGCCTGCTCGCATTCACAATCTCCTTGCAGGCACAAGAGTCCAGCACCCAGCGGCTTACCCAATTAATGCAGGACTATCCCGTGATGGGACTTTCTGTGGCGGTAGTCAAGGAGGGGAAGGTAGTCCATACCCAAGCTTTGGGCTGGAAAGAAGAAGGGAAGGAGCCTTTGGAGACCACAGACCTCTTTCGAATCGCTTCCATATCCAAGTCCTTCACGGCCACAGCCCTCCTGCAGCTGGTCGAGAAAAAATTACTTTCCTTGGATGATGACGTCAGCAACCTAATTGGATTTCGGATTCGGAATCCCAAATTTCCGGACACCGTGATTACCCTGCGGATGCTGCTTTCCCATACGTCCAGCATCAACGATCAGCAGGGCTACTTTACCTTGGATGCCATCCATCCGGAGAAGAATGCTACTTGGCAAGCAGCTTACAATGCCTACGCCCCAGGAAAGGGCTACGAATACTGCAACCTGAACTTCAACCTAGCAGGAGCAATATTGGAGAAGTATTCAGAAGTTCGCTTTGATGCTTACATCCAAGAAAATATCCTCAAGCCACTAGGTTTATATGGAGGTTATGATGTAGACCAGTTGGATAAAAACCGCCTCGCTACACTCTATGCCTATCAGCGGGATTCGTCCAAGTTTACAGCATCACCAGCTGCCTATGTATCCAAAAGCGAGGAACTCAAAACCTATATTCCGGGCTATAGTACCCCAATTTTCTCTCCTACGGGGGGCATGAAAATCTCAGCACCAGATCTAGCCAAGTACCTCTTACTCCACATGAATTATGGGAAGGTCGGTAGGGTACGACTTATTTCTTCAGCCCATTCTCAAGAAATGCAGACCCCTCTTTCTTCGGATGAAAACTACGGTTTGGCCCTGTGGAAAACGGATGTATTGATCCCAGGAGTGGAACTGGTAGGGCATACAGGATCTGCTTATGGCTTGTATAGCGCTATGTTTTTCAATCCCGAAGAAAAGTATGGATTTGTTGTGATCAGCAATGGCTGTGATCCGACGGAAGAGGAAGGGTATATCCGAGTGATTCGTCGTGCCATTCAGATTTTGCACGAGGAGTGGATTGTGAAGCCCTAGTCTATTCGACTGAATTTGATTTTAGCCTCTGGATGGGTTTGGATAGCGCGATCTAATTTCGTGAATTAGTTCCTCCAAGCCATTCAGTCTGATTTCATACAAGGTATTCAAGCACATGCCCAAGTTACCCGCTGGAAAACCTTTTTTGTACATCCAAACTAGGTAATCTTCAGGGATGTCGCAGAGCAGGCGTCCCTTGTACTTGCCAAAGGGCATGCGGTGTGTGACGATATCGATCAAGACTTGGGGATTCATGGGGCTAAAATACCCATTTTTTTATCACCATAAACAAGCAATAAGCCACCTGAATCAAGCGGCACGCTTGGGTAATTAGCCAAGACTCCCTAGGTTTACCCCATGGAAATTGGAATAGATAGCTTTGCTGCCTTTGTCACCGATGCAAAGGGCAATCCGGTAGGAACTGCTCAGGACGCCTTACGTGAATTGCTGGATCGCATCCAGTTGGCCGATGAAAAGGGACTGGATGTGTTTTCCGTCGGGGAGCACCACCGCAAGGAGTTTTTAGATTCCGCTACCTCCGTGATTTTGGCAGCTGCCGCAGCTCGCACCACTCGGATTCGTTTGAGCAGCGCCGTGACCGTACTCAGTGCGGCAGACCCGGTTCGGGTATTCCAACAGTTTGCTACCCTAGATTTAATTTCCCAGGGCCGTGCCGAGCTGGTAGTGGGTCGGGGTTCCTTTACAGAAGCATTTCCACTTTTTGGATTGAATTATCAGGATTACGATGCCTTGTTTGCAGAAAAGCTGGATTTACTCCTGCTGCTAAACGAGAAGGAAGTGGTGACTTGGAGGGGGAGATTTCGACCCGCCTTGCAGGAGCAAGCGATCTATCCGAGACCCATGCAAGGCAAGCTCCCCATCTGGTTGGGGGTGGGAGGCACTCCCGCCTCCTTTGTGCGTGCGGGTTCCCTAGGACTTCCCTTGATGGTGGCCGTGATAGGTGGTGAGACACACCGTTTCCGCCCCTTGATTGATTTGTACCGAGAAGCGGGAGATAAGGCAGGCTTTGCACAAGAAGACTTGAAAGTGGGATTGCATTCCCTAGGCTATGTGGCGCAGACGCACGAAGAGGCAGTAGAAAACTACTATCCGGGCTATGCCGAAACCTTTACCCGCATCGGTCAAGAGCGCGGTTGGCCTCCCGTTACTCGTGGACATTTTGAAGCCCAAAATGCTCCCCGTGGAGCTTACCTAGTAGGGGATTCGGATGAGGTGGCGGAGAAAATTTTGCGCCACAGTGACTCTTGGGGAGGTATTGATCGCTTTACCTTTCAGCTAGACAATGCAGGACTGAGCCACCAGCAGTTGAGCGATACAATCGCTTTGATTGGGGAAGAAGTGATCCCAAAAGTAAAAAATGGGTTATCCCATGTTTAACAGTTCGGAATACCCCAAACCCCTAGATGAAGGGCGCTTTAACTCCTGGTTGGAGCGCGGGCGTGAAAGCAAAATACCCTACGAATACCTCTTGGTGCTCTGGGATGACCTGGAGCAGGAATACCTGCCCGTGTATGTCGAAAACCGTGCCGCCATACAAGGCTATGAAAAATACGGTACTTCCCCCGCGCAGCAACTGCTCGTGGCTGCCTACGATTTGTTTTCTGAATCGAGGGTAGGGTAAGAATGTAGGTGTAGGCTTTTCTAGCTAGAACTTGCGTAATGGTAACTGAAGCAAGTTCCCCAACAGATTACTTTTATAGCATTACTCAACATCATCAGCAAACAAATATTTTGTAAAATGCTTCATTGGAGCTAGATTAAGGTAATAATTGATTGATTTTTGATAATTTAGGATCCAAGACCTCGAAAAAACATGTGGACATCTGCTGACAAACTTCATGACAATAGAGATGCAGCAGAATACAAGCATCTCGTGGTGGAAATCAATAAACACGAAGTCAATTCGATGACCTTTAAAAAATGAACGAGACAAACATTCGCCTACCTTATGAAACAAGTCATAAACTTAATGTTGTTTGGTCTACTACTAGTTCTAATTTCTTGTAGTAAAAGTGATGCACAACCATCTATTCCAAAAGTTCAACTAGATCCTCCATTTGACGGAACCATTTTTTTAGATCCTGATATAATTACAAGTTCGGATCCATCCACATTCAAAAGTCTTGCTTATGCTGGTCAAGCTGAAAGGACTATGTTTGACAGAAGAGTTGATGATTTTATAACTTTAACTCCTTTTATTTTCAATGCCAACTACACCGATGGTCTGTCAATAGAAATTCAAATTAACCCTGAATTCAAAAATGTAGCTGAAGCTGAAATCCAAGCCTTAAAATATGCGGAGGTATTTGGCAAACTTCCAACAGCTTTGCGTAGCGATGTAAAAACCTCATGGATTCACAAGGGAACAGAACCTTTTGGCGGCGGAAACAATAATCTTCTTATTTACATTGGTCAATCACTAGAGTATGAAAACGATGGGATATTGGAAGAAACATTAGTTCATGAAGCAGCCCATTCTTCACTAGATGAGTATCATTCTGCCTCAAGTGGTTGGATCAATGCACAAAAATTAGATCCTAGTTTCATTTCTACTTATGCTCGTGATAATCCTGAAAGAGAAGATGTCGCTGAGACCTATCTTTTGTATATGGCGCTTCGCTATCGGTCTGATAGAATTAGTTCATCTCTGAAGGCTACGATTTTAAAAACAATTCCAAATCGGATTAAGTATTTTGATACCCAAAATTTTAAGATGTACCCAATAAAATAAATTCACTTAACAAGGTGTAAGCGTATACTAACTACGTTTTAAGCGCAAGTAGGTAGGTTACATCCATTAAGTAATCCATCTCTAGATTGAGGCCTTGAGGAACACCCCTAAGTTCTTGTTTCACCCAAACAACTTTCAATCAGGGAACCACCGTTTTCCATCATTCAAAATGGGGTGATTAAAAAGAATGTACCACCACCCAGAAAGCCGTTCATTGAAGCGAATTGTCTTGAGGTTTAGCTTCATTATCTAGAATGAGAATGCATCATTCCTTTCTTTGCTAAAGAAAACGAACGCACCATATCCCATCAAGAGTTTATCGATGTAACACTCATTGTGACCTCTTGGTGCTCTGGGATGACCTGGAGCAGGAATACCTGCCCATATATGTCGAAAACCGTGCCGCTTCTTAAATGAATCTAGAATAGTTCCATTCTTGTTTTCTAAGCCAGTTCCACCAAAAATAAGGGCCTATCATTTCAAAAAAGAAAAAGAATTCTTTCAAGCACTCTTAAAGTAATAATTGGAGATGTTAGCATAGTATTTAGCTATTTCTAATTTTGAAATTTACTGATTTTTAATAATTTAGCATTGAATTCCTTAAATTCAGAAAATTTCATTTTTGTAATTGTTTAAAAAAATCACTTATGAAAAATCTACTGTCAATTGTTTTAGTTGTGTTGGGGTTCCTCTTTATTGGAGTTATTGAAGATTGGAAGGTAGATATAGGAATAGGGGAAACGTTTCAAGTACTGATCGGTTTGTTCTATTGGACTGGTGCTTTGGTGATCAATTTTAAAGATATTTTGAGTGCATTTAAAAACCCCTCTATTTTTCTTCAACTAATTACATCTTATACGGTGTTATTTCTCCTTTTTTTTGCGGGAGTTTTCTTTATTTATTTTATGTCACCTGAAGGAGATTTTTTAAACAGAGGAGAAGATGGCAAAGGTTCGTGGAACTTATGGACAGGTTTATTTCTTTGGCTCCTAAGTGGTGTTTTATTGTTTTTCAAAAAGAGATTTTCTGAAGTGGATTTTGACGAAGATCCTGTTTTGAACAAGTTAGATGATGAACTGTTTGAAATCAATAGGGGTCAAATTCCAAAATTAAAAAAAATGAAAAAAGAAAATCCTGAATATTTCGATAAATTAGTAAAAGCTGGATTGGTTAATCTTGATGATTTTAAAGATGAAGATTCAAATAATGAGAAACTAAACCCGAAAGAAAAATCAACCAGTGATTCTAAACATAAAAGCTAAAAAGATGTTATAAGCAGCAAAATTCGTGATTAATTTAATTAGAAAAAACTATGACTAAAGAATGTAATGGAGAATCGAAATCTGGGAGAAATCCTGGGAGAAGATGTGGTAAATTTTTAATGATCCATAAAAAGTGTGGAGGTAGTGGATGTTACAACAAAGAACATAATTGTTCTAATGCTTTGCAAAAAGAGAATTCTCGATGTAGGTATTGCAATGAAATAATTTATGATTGGTCAGATCTTAAATACGATGAATAATTAATTTGAAAATAACTCAGGAGGGTTTATCAAAATTTTAATATTCGTCCTATCAACTATAATTTAGTTATTTATATATTTTTTCTTTTTTTTATTTAAAAATTTATTAAAAAGAATGAAAAAATCAAAAAATAACCCAAAATGGTTCAAAAAAAATTCGATATTCGTTAAATTAGTGACATCTTATACGGTGTTATATCTCCTATTTTTTTGGGGGATTTTCTTCATTTACTTTTTGTCTCCTGAAGGAGATCCTTTAAACAAAGGAGAAGATGGTAAAGGTTCGTGGAACTTATGGACAGGTTTATTTCTTTGGCTTCTAAGTGGAGCTTTACTATTTTTCAAAAAGAGGTATTCTGAAGTAGATTTTGACAATGATCCTGTTTTAAACAAGTTGGATAAAGAAATGGAAGAAACTGCAAGGAGTTATGTGCCAAGATTAAAACAAATGAAAAGACAAGATCCTGAATTGTTTAAAATGATGCAAGAAAAGGGAATTATAGGAAAAGAGTTTGGGAAAAAGAAAAATTAAATTTAACCCTATGATCTAGTTTTAAAGAAATTGGTTTAAGGACTTTATAATTTTATCAGAAGTCACCTTCCTTAAATACAAAAAGCAAAGATTCCCTAACTGAAATGTAAAAGCAATTAGTAAAATATGGTTTGGTAGACCTTAAAGATCAAGTTTCAAATGATGACACCAATTGAACCGCAAAAATAAGAAAAAAATAAAAGCCAAAAATCCTATTGGTTTAAAAAGCCGACTTGCAACTTTAAATGAATAAAAAAGCCCTTACGGTATTCCGAAAGGGATTTTTTGCAGAGGAGGAGGGATTCGAACCCCCGGTACCTCACGGTACAACGGTTTTCAAGACCGCCGCGATCGACCACTCTGCCACTCCTCTAAATCGTGTCGATAGGTCATCGAGTGTGCAAAAATAGGGGGTTTAACGAGTTATGCCAACTTCTTTCCTTCTTTTTATCGTAAGTACTTGATTTTTTAGGGCTTAAATTTTATACAAGCCCGATTGGCCATTCGCACTGCTAAATTTACTGGCACAAAGTGAAAAGGTAGTTTAGAAAAATAGAAGGCTCAGTTCCCGGTTGACTTGCCCAGCATCTTTTTCAAGTTGTCCCGCTGCCGCTGCTTTTCCTCTGCCAAGTCAAAACTCACATTCACGGCATAGCAAACGAGCACAATCACGGAGGTGAGGTAGAGCCAGAGCATCAAGGCGATGATCGTACCGATGGATCCGTAGAGTTTGTTGTAACTCGCAAAGTTTTCTAAATAGAAAATAAACCCGTAAAAAGACAGCGTATTCAGAAGCCCCGCCAGCTGAGCCCCCGTAGAGGAAAAATGCCACTTGTCGTGGATCGCCGGAGCAAATCGGAAGATAAAGGCGGAGGTCAGGTAAAATACTGCCAGAAGAATAAAAAACTTCAGTGTATTGAACAAGAAGATGACAAATCCATTTGAAAATAGCTGCGTATCCTTCAATTCTGTAATCCAGAAGCTCCCTACAATCATGACTGAACTTGCCGCCAGAATCGTCACTACCAAGGCAAGCACAATGGATATTGCAATGCCTCTACTGCTACCCCAGCTTCGATTTTCCTTGGTTTTATACACCGCATTAAACGAATTCATCATCGACACCACCCCCTGCGTGGAGGCAAAGAGGGCAAAGAAAAAACCCAAAGAAAGTAGACTTTGCCTCGGCTTGGAAATGATGTCCAGCAAGGTAGATTCGATGGTCACATACACATCCATTGGCATGATCCCCTGCACAAAGGAAAGGATATTGGCCGTCGTCACCAACGGAAAAAAAATCTGCAAGTAGGGAACGAGGTTGAGCAAAAATAAAAGAAGGGGAAACAAGGCAATCGTATAGCTGAATGCCATGGCGCCAGCACGCTCGTTGATGTCATGTTTTTTGAGCTGCTGAATAAAAATACGGAGCACATCGTACAGATTTTTGCTCTTGCTACCGAAGTGAATCTTCTTAAGCGTTCGAGCCTTGAGCTGTAGCCGGATTCTCCATTTTAATATTCTTTCCTTGAGCTCCACTAGCGCTGGCTTAATTAAAATAAGGGTTCATCAGCTCCATCAAACTTTTTGGAGGACGCGTAGGTTGGTGGTTTTCCTTTCGAATAAAGGCCAAGGTAGTCCATCCTCTAGCGATTTGCTCTCCCGCCTCGTTACTCACCTGGTACTCAAAGCGAATTTTCACATTGGGAAGCTCTGGAATCACCGTGTGGACCGTAAGCAGGTCATCGTACTTGCCTGGCTTCAGGTAGGTAATGTGGCTTTCCAATACTGGCATCAGGATGCCGCTATCTTCCATCTCTCGGTAGGAAAATCCCACCGCCCGCAAGGCCTCCACCCGCGCCACTTCAAAATACATGGCATAATTGCCGTAATAGACAAAGCCCATCTGATCTGTTTCAGCGTAGCGAACCCGAATTTGTGTTTTTGCTTTAAACATATCAGTAGATGTTTGCTGCATTTAAGGCCCGCTGGTAGCGTCGGGCATTGGAGAGGTGCTCCTCGTAGCCTACTGCAAAGGAATGGTACCCCGAAAAATCTTCCTTGGCACAAAAATAAAGGTAGTTGTGCTTCTCGGGATTCAACACCGCATCCAAAGAATTGATATCCGGCAGGTTGATCGGTCCAGGAGGGAGCCCCGCATATTTGTAGGTATTGTAGGGACTGTCGATCGCCATTTGTTTGGCAGTAAGGCGCTTGATGCTAAAGTCGCCAGCTGCAAAAACTAGGGTTGGGTCTGCCTGCAAGGGCATGCCTATGCGAAGCCGATTGAGATAGACGCCAGCGATTTTGGGGCGCTCATCGGATTTTTGACTTTCTGCCTGCACGATGGAAGCCAAGGTGCTGACCTCCTCCTTGCTTAGCCCCAAATCCTGTGCTTTTTGGCTGCGTGCTTCAGTCCAAAAACTTTGGTACTCCTTGTGCATCCGTTCAAAGAGTTCGGCTGCACTAGTATCCCACCAAAACTCGTAGGTATTGGGAATGAACATGCTCATGACGGTCTCTTCTTCAAACCCAAATTTGCGGATGTAAACGGAGTCTTGCAGGAGTTCAAGAAACTGTTCCTTGCTTACTTCAAGATTTACACTGATTTTTTCAGCCAAATCCTCTTGAGTTCGTACCGTATTGAAGGTTACACGTACCGGAGTTTGTTGACCGGATCGTAGCATACGTACCAGCTGAAGGTTATTCATTTTTGGTTCAATCTGATACAATCCCGGTTTGACCCCATCTTGGTAGCCCAGGACTTTTGCGACAAAGCTAAAGCTTAAGGCATCATTGATCACCCGCTCTTCGTAAAGCTTGTCTACTACATTTTTATACACTGAATTGGAGGGGATCTTGAGCAGGTAGGGCTTGTCTGATTCTACCAGGGTGTTGGCGACGAAAAAGACCTGATAGAAATAAAAAGTAAGGGATATGGCCAGAACCGATCCTCCGATTAGGAAGACCAACATAAATTTTTTGCGTTTTTCGAGTAGCATAGCAGCAAAAATAGAAAATAATGATTATCCGCAATCATGCCAGTAGCTCAGCATGCCTAATTTAAACTGCGGATAATCGTTGACAGACCACAGTCAACGGTCCACAGCTCACCTAATTGAACCTCAAACCTTATTTCTCTGGTTAGTGCTGAAAAAATGGATAATCAGAAAGACAATTATCTTTAGTTGATAACTCCCTTTCCACTGGGAGGGAATCGCTGAACACTCAAAATCCTAGGAAAACAGGTGGAAAGCGAATTTTTACCTAATTTATTTCGCGTACCTTTCCCCATTCGTTTTTTGCTGTGAAAATCATCCACGTATCTTGTCTTGTATTGTTGCATCAAGGGAAAGTTTTGGCCACCCAGCGCTCTGAGAAGATGGACTTGCCCGGATTGTGGGAGTTTCCTGGTGGAAAAGTAGAGCCCGAAGAAAGTCCTGAGGCTTGCTTGATTCGGGAGATTGGGGAGGAGCTGTCCATTGGCATTCAGATAGGTAGGCCCTTGACACCGGTGCTGCATGTCTATCCAGCCAAGTCTATCCAGCTCATTCCTTTTCTTGCTACTTGGGAATCGGGCACTTTGCAGCTCACCGAACATGCACAATATCAGTGGTTGGTGCCGCAAGACCTCTTAACTTTGGATTGGGCACCTGCAGACCTCCCGATTGTCGAGGAATTACGGGAGCACTGGGATTATTTCTTGGGTTTAACCTAAAAAAATCATGGCGGAATACATCCGATTGTATGAAGAAAATCCAGATCCAAGGCGGATCAAACAGGTGGTAGAAGTTCTCCAAAGTGGGGGAGTACTCATTTACCCAACGGATACGGTCTATGGGCTAGGTTGCGACATTACCCAATCGCGTGCCGTGGAAAAAATCTGTAGAATCAAAGGCATCAATCCCAAAAAGCATAATTTTTCCATCGTCTGCGCCGATCTGAGTCACCTGGCCAATTACACCCGTGTGATTTCCAAACCTATTTTCAAAATGATGAAAAAAGGGCTCCCAGGACCCTTCACCTTTATTTTAGAAGCCAACACTCAAGTGCCTAAACTGCTCCATAGTCAGAAAAAAACGGTAGGAATCCGTGTGCCCAATCACGGGATTCCCCGCGCAATTGTGGAGGCCTTGGGGCACCCAATTTTATCCTCTTCCTTGCCCCATGGCGACGAAGACCCTTTGGAGTACAGCACTGACCCGGAGTTGATTTTTGAAAAATACCAACACGAGGTGGATTTGGTGATTGATGGGGGCTATGGGGGATTGATCCCTTCCACCGTATTGGATTGCACAGGAGACGAGGTAGTCTGTCTGCGTGAAGGGCTGGGAGATTTTCAAGACTTGCTCTAGTTGAGATCATTTAGTAGGTTTGAAATTATCCTCACTAGAAAATTTCTAGAATTAAAAGCCTTTCAATTTCATGAGTTACATTGATTTTACGTTAAAAGCTGTCGTGGATAGCCAACCTACTATTGAAAAAAAACTGCAGGAAATAGGTGCAAATTTTATTGCTGAGGATTTTCAACATGATTTTTATTTTAAGGTCCCAAAGGGAAAATTGAAGTATAGAAAAAGTACAATTCGAAGCTTAATTACCCATTATGAACGAATAAAAATTGGGGAGATTGAGAAGACAAGGGTATTTCGCTATGATCTTAATCCAAGTAATCGTGAAATCGACTTGCTATTTGAAACTTCAGAGCTTATTGGGGAAATCAAGAAAATTAGAAAAATTTTTCAACTTAAAAACTCCACAATTCACCTTGACTTGCCAGTAACTGGTGGAATTTTCTTGGAAATTGAAACCAAGGGATTTGATGGAAGTAAATCTGAAAATGAGTTACAAGTTGAGGCAAAACAAATTTTTCATAGGATTGGGATTGTACCAGATCAATTAGTTGAGACTGGATACCTCTAAAAAACACATCCCATAAATTCTCAAATCGTTTTTAAGAGAATTAGCTCAAATCAGGATGGGACCGTTCAATTCGTCCAGCGACTTACAAATTCTGTAAATTGCTCTTTGTACAAGTCACCCACAGCAATTTGTTGTGTTCCAATGTGGATTACATTTTTGGAAATGGATTCAATATGATCCAGCGAAACGATAAAGGAGCGGTGGACGCGCATGAAGCGATCCTTTGGGAGTAGCTCTTCCATATTCTTCATGGAAGTAAGCGAGAGCAAAGGATGATTTTTGGATTTCAAATGCACCTTCACATAGTCCTTATACGCTTCAATATGGCTGATATCTTTGAGAATCACCTTGACCAGCTGGTACTCTACCTTCAAAAAAATATAGTCCGATGGAGTCGATGAGGAGGTCGCTGAAGATGCCTGAACAAGAGTACCCATCTTTCCAAAATATTGATAAGCTTTGGTGGCGGCGGTCAAAAAATCCTCGTAACTGTAGGGTTTGAGTAAGTAATCTAAGGCCTCTACTTTGTAGCCTTCTAAAGCAAATTGATGGTAGGCAGTACAAAAAATCACACGCGTAGTTCCTGAATTTTTCTTACCATCCAATATTCTTGCGAGCTCCATACCGGAAAGATCAGGCATTTGAATGTCCATGAAAATCAAATTGACCTCATGTTGATTGATGTAGCTCAGGGCTTCGATGGCATTTGAAAACCCACCTACAAGCTTCAAAAAAGGAGTTTGTCTGATAAACTTGCTCAGTAACTCAAGTGCCAAAGGCTCGTCATCGATGGCTACGCAGGAGATCTTCATGAAAGATTTATCGTCAGATGCACCCCATAATTTCCAGTAGTTTCATCTACCCCCAATTTAAGTCGATATTTATCGGGATAGAGTAAGGCAAGGCGCCTTTGGGTATTTACTAGTCCTATGCCATTCTCTAAGGCTTCAGGACTTTCAGGAGGTATGGGGAAGAAGGCATTCTTCGTCTCAAAAAATACGGTATCTCCCATCACCTCGAGGCTGATGTTGATTTCAGTTTCTTGCTGAGAGCTGATTCCGTGTTTGAAACAGTTTTCTAGAAAGGGGAGAAAAAGCATGGGAGCGATCACCAAATCATCCTTGGGTTCTTCGAGCTTCACATGAAGCTTTACCTTTTGGCTGAGTCTCATTTTCATCAACTCTAAGTAGTCTTCTATAAATTTAACCTCTTTGCTTAGCAAGGTTTCATCTTTCTGGTTCTCATACAGCACGTAGCGCATCATTCTAGAAAGCTTCAAAAGTGCTTCTTGGGCCTTATTTACATCCAAGGTCGTCAAGGAATAGATATTGTTCAGCGTATTGAAAAAGAAGTGAGGGTTGATCTGGGCCTTCAAATAAGAGAGTTCGGTGTCGATACGCTGCCGCTCCAGCTCGCCTCGAAAGGCCTCGTCATTTTGCCATTTTTGAACCAGGGCTACCGAGGTGCTTAATCCAATGGAAATCACGTAAAGCAGCAACTGAAAGACGTCGCCAGGAATCCAACGATTTTTGGCAATAAAGGGCTTCCCTGGGTTAAAAAGTTCATGCATTTTTTCAGCATACAGCGAAAACTGGTCGAAATAAAAGATTAAGCCATAAAAAAGGACCGCTCCGAGTAGGATAACCAACAGGTAGAGGTAATTCTTTCCGTTGAGCAGAAACTTGGGCACAAGACCCCAGGCGTTTGCGTAGAATACAAAGATCAATAAGGAGACCAAGTAGACTTGCTTCCACCAAAACTGTACGGGAAGCTCAATGTCGCCCATCCTCCAGGATAAGGGTGAAAGGATAAGCAATACTACGCAAAGCATGATCCATCCCAGGAGATGGACCAGAATAGAAAGCTTTCTTTTTCGTGTACTAAGCAGCATGGTCTTGATTTACAGGGGTGAAGCTAAGGCATTTTCTTTCTTCTTCTGAATCAAATCTACCAAAATGGCATTCTTGCCTACCAATAGGCAAAATCAAGGTATCAAGCCCTTCTTTTAGGCGCCTGAAATTTTAATCTTTCATTTTGGGCAATTGGTCGACAGGAAGTTTGTGCTGGTCTATCGGATTTGAGTAGGCCAAACAATAGACCCACCTTTGGGGTATATAGGGAGACTAAATCGTCTCTTTGAAAACTAAACCATGAAAAAAGTACACCTTTTATTTACCTTATTTCTCTTCCTGTCTGTTCAAATGGCTTTTGGCCAGCAGACAGAGGAGAAAAAAGAGCCCATCCGTATTCTGGGTGTGGCCAAAGACCTTAAAACGGGTAGCTCAGTAGGCTATGCCACTGCTGCCTTATACCTAGCAGGAAATCCAGCCTCCATCGCAGGGGCCGTCGCTGATGGCAATGGCGTTTTTTACATCACTGGATTTGCAGTAGGCACCTACGAATTGCAGGTTTCCTTCCTAGGGTATGAAACCGTCAAGCGTACAGTCAATGTAAATTCGCTTGACTCAGACCTCAATCTAGGCGAAATCGCCATGTCCGATGAAGGGGTAGCCCTTCAAGAGATTACGGTACAAGGCCAGCGTGAACTGATTGAGGAGCGAGTAGACCGAACCATCTACAAAGCTGAGAACGACAAAACCACTGCGGGTGGAGATGCCACCGATGTACTTCGCCGGGTACCCATGCTATCCGTAGACTTGAATGGTAATGTATCCATGAGAGGTAGCTCCAATATCCTGGTCTTGATTGACAATAGGCCTTCCGCTATTGCTGCTTCCTCCATCGCAGATGCTTTACGGCAAATCCCTGCGGACGAAATCAAGGCTGTTGAAGTGATTACCTCGCCATCCGCAAGATTTGATGCGGAAGGTACTTCAGGGGTAATCAACATCGTTACCAAGAAAAATAACCTGCAAGGAATGACGCTTAATATCAATTCTGCGGCAGGATGGAGAGGATCCAATTTGGGTCTTCAAGGATCTGCCAGAAAAGGGAAGCTGGGCTTTTCTTTGGGTGGATTTGGCCGCTCAGGATACAATATCTTGGGAAGCTTCGAGAATAAGCAGGTGACCAACCTTGCCAACGGAAGTGTTTCCTCTTCCCAGCAGTCGGCAGACACCGAACGAAGCGAGATTTTTGGGCGCTACAACTTTGGGGTTGATTACGAAATTGATTCCAAAAACTTCATTACAGGAGCAGTCAATTTCGGCATTCGAAACTCTGAAAACTGGCAGTACAATTTTCTTACGCAAAATTCGCTGAATGACGTGCTGCGTGCCCAGCAAAATCGGGAAAGCAATACGCTGGATAACTCCAATTCGGTGGATGTGAGTTTGAACTACACCAAGACCTTTGAGAAGAAAGGGAAGGAATTGAGTTTTCTTACCTTGTACTCCAATAACCTTCGAGACAATTCGTTTACCAACACGCTTTTTAAAGAAAATGACCTGGAAACGATCTTTTCAAGACTGAAAAACGTGAACCCAAGCAAAAATGAAGAGTTTACGTTTCAAATAGATTATGTAAATCCCCTCAACGAACAGGGCTCTCAGATCATTGAATACGGAGCTAAAAACATTTTGAGAAAGGCATCTTCAGATTTCTCTTATTTCTTAGCCGAGGGCCCTACCGGTCCATTTGTAGCACTACCCGATCCTACCTTGAATAACGAGTTTAGCTACGATCAAAATGTAACAGCAGCCTACTTTTCCTACACCATTCAATTGCTTAAAAACTATACCTTGAAGCCGGGGCTAAGATACGAGTACACCACGATCAACGCGGACTTTAAAACGGATTTCAAAGCAGAGATACCTTCGTATGGAACTCTGGTTCCCAGCATCAATGCAAGCAGAAAATTAAAAAATGGCAACCTAATTAAGTTGGCCTACAACCGCCGGATTCAGCGCCCTTCCCTTCGTTTTCTCAATCCAAACATTGAAGCATCCAATCCGCAGCAGCAGTCTCAAGGTAACCCTGAGCTAGATCCGGAATTGACCGATAACTATGAAATCGGGTACAGCACCTTTATTAAAGGGACTACCTTGAATTTTACAGGATTCTATAGAAATACAACTGGGTCTATCCAATCCATCCGCAATGTGCGGGAGAACGGCATCATATTTACCTCCTTCGAAAACATTGGTCGTGAGCAAGCTGTTGGAACCAACCTCTTTTTCAACGTCAATCTCAACAACAAATTTTCTTTGAATGGTGGGATGGATCTCTACTATTCCATGCTAGACAACGGCTTGACTGATCCAAAGTTTGCCGCCCAAAACGAAGGGTTTGTGGTGAGTGGCCGAATGTTTGGCAACTACACTCTTCCCAAAGATTGGCAAATTCAGCTCTTCACCTTTGCACGTGGCAATCAGGTCCAGTTGCAAGGTTCCTCGGGAGGCTTTGCAGCCTATGGATTGAACTTCAACAAGCAATTCAAAGAGAAGAGAGGCTCCTTTGGATTCGGTGCTGAAAATTTCTTAATGAAGGAGATGGTCATCCGAAACGAAATCGTGACGCCGAGCATTGTACAGAACAGTACTTCTCGACTTCAAAATTTGAATTTTAAGATCAACTTCAATTACCGAATAGGCAAGATGAGTTTGAATCAGGCCCCTAAAAAGAGAAAATCCATTACCAACGACGACTTGAAAGATGGTGGTGAGGGACAAGGCGAACAAGGAGGAGCTCCAACGGTTCGAAACCGTTAAAAAATTCTCAAAGACAAAATAAGTTTATTACTAGATAGGTTGAACAATAATCCCGGGTTTGATGAATCCGGGATTTTTTATTTAGCCGAAAAAAAGGTGTAAAAAAAACCAGACGCTACGGTCTGGTTTTTTACTGTTCTAAAAATAAAGACCCTTAGGCCTTATAGAGTACTTTTTGGATTGCTTCCACGGTTCGCTTCACATTAGGGAGGGTCACATCAATGTAGGCTGGCGAATAGCTCAAAGGGATGTCCATGGAGTTGACACGAATGACAGGAGCGTCTAGGTAGTCAAAAGCATGGCGCTGGAAGTGGTAGGTAAGTTCAGACGAAATACCAGCCAATGGATTCGCTTCTTCAATAATCACCACTCGGTTGGTCTTTTTCAAAGATTCCACGCAAGTAGCATAGTCGATTGGACGAACAGTTCGCAGGTCGATCACCTCACAGGAAACCCCTGATTTCTCCATTTCTTCAGCTGCTTCGAGGGCTACCTTCATCATTTTCCCGAAAGAAATTACAGTTACATCCGAGCCCTTACGCTTGATGTCAGCCACGCCGATCGGAAGCAAGTATTCCCCATCGGGCACCATGCCCTTGTCGGAATACATCACCTCAGATTCCATAAATATTACTGGATCTGGATCACGAATAGCAGACTTGAGCAAGCCCTTTGCATCGGCAGGATTGGAAGGTACAATTACTTTTAATCCAGGAGTATTGGCAAACCAGTTTTCAAAGTTGGAGGAGTGGGTAGCTCCAAGCTGCCCTGCATTGCCCGTAGGGCCACGAAATACAATCGGGACTGAATAAGCGCCTCCAGACATGGCATACATTTTTGCGGCAGAGTTGATGATCTGATCGATAGCCACCAACGAAAAGTTGAAGGTCATGAATTCGATGATCGGCTTCAAACCATTCATGGCTGCGCCGACTCCGAGGCCAGCAAATCCAAGTTCGGAGATGGGGGTGTCATACACGCGCTCAGGACCAAATTCATCCAGCATCCCTTGTGACACTTTGTAAGCACCGTTGTATTCGGCAACTTCTTCACCCATTAAAAAGACGTTTTTGTCTCGTCTCATCTCTTCGGATAGGGCCTCTCTCAAGGCTTCCCGAAATTGTAGTTCTCTCATTACTTAGGGACAATTTTTTGGCATGTAAAAATAGAAAGGAATCGGCCATTTGCAAAGCCTAGGCTTTTCTTTGTCAAAGAGGGCATTTTACCGAGATAAACGGTTTATTACTAGACAAATTCTAGAATGCCCTGCTTGCGCAATTCTCGGTCAAGGGCCGATTTTTGGATTCCACCAATGGAATCTACCGACCGAATCAAACTCATTTGACCAGTTCTTTGCCTGCTTCTTTCCAAGCGGTAATTCCTCCTTCAAGCATGTACACGTGTTTGAACCCCATTTTTTGCATCGCATCGGCAGCTTTGCGGGTACGAGTTCCTGATCTGCAATACAAAAGGTAGGTTTTGTTTTTGCTCAGGGCTTGAATTTCCGTACTGAAGTCAGGACTTAGAAAATTAACGGTGGTGGATCCCAGTAAATGGCCTTCCGCTACCTCCTCCGGAGTTCGTACATCCAAGATCTTTGATTTTCTTTTGGCGGACATTTTTTCAAATTCTGCCAGTGAAAGCACCTGAATGGAGTCTTTTTGGATCGTTTGGGCCTCGATTTCAGCGTGAAATGCAAAAAAGGAGAGCAGAAAAATAAGTACGTATTTCATGTGAAGGTTTGGTTTTTGAGTAAACTACTGCCTATTTGAGGTGAAAATTTACTGACTTTCTTGTCAATATGCCGCTAAAGATTGGATTGATTTCGGATTCCCATAGTTACTTAGATCACAAAACTTGTGATTACCTACAGGAGGTGGATGAGATTTGGCATGCTGGAGATATTGGAGATGCGAGCATCCTCAACTCATTGCCACTAAATAAGCCTTTTCGTGCCGTTTATGGAAACATTGACGATGAGGAAGTGCAGGAGCAGTATCCAGAGTGGCAGGTGTTTGAATTGGAAGGAGTGAAGGTAGCCATGATCCATATTGGTGGCACCCCTCCCCGCTATGCAAAAGGTGTAAAAGAGCGCCTCCGGATTCTTCAACCCCAACTTTTCGTCTGTGGGCACTCCCATATTTGTAAGGTGGAGTTTGATCGTGAGCTCAGCTGCCTCTACATGAACCCTGGTGCGGTGGGCCAGCATGGTTTTCACCAGATGCGAACGCTGTTGCTGTTTGATTTGGATGCTGGAAAAATCACCAACCTGCGGGTAGTCGAACTTGGAAAAAGAGGAGCCTTGAGCGCTTAGGGTAAAAAAAAATAGCGGCCAGAGCCGCTATTTTTATATCTAAGAAAAAAGATCCAATTATTTTGCGAAAGAAGCTTTGATTGCTTCAACGTCCACATTTTTGATCACAGGCTTCGCACACAATTGCTTGATTTTAATCACTCGTCCAGTTTGACCCTGTCTTTTTCTTTTCAGTTTTCTTTTTAGCGTAGTAACACCCATGATCGTATGTATTTTAATTTTTGAATTCAAAACGGATTGCAAAAGTATATAAACTTATCTTTTCCGCCTACAAATCTTTCGATTTTATTCTTGCCGTCCTTCGTTTTGGGAATTTTGGGTAAATTTGATTTAAATTTCAAGAAACCACCATGCAAAAGCCGAGTCTTCCCAAGGGTACGCGCGATTTTGGGCCTGTTCAAATGGCACGAAGAAACTATATCCTAGATGTAATCAAGGCTACTTTTCAACTCTTTGGGTACCAACAGATCGAGACGCCGGCAATGGAAAACCTGAGCACACTCACCGGAAAATATGGAGATGAGGGAGATCAGCTTTTATTTAAAATCCTGAATAGTGGAGACTTTCTCAAGGAGGTAGGGCCAGATGATCTATCGAAAGGATCAGCAGCAAACCTGAACAAGCTATCTGAAAAAGGGCTTCGCTATGACCTGACTGTACCTTTTGCGCGCTATGTGGCCATGAATCGCAATGAACTTTCTTTTCCATTTAAGCGGTACCAAATCCAGCCTGTCTGGAGAGCGGATCGCCCGCAAAAAGGGAGATACCGAGAGTTTTACCAGTGTGATGCCGATGTGGTGGGGACAGATAGCTTGCTCTGTGAAGCCGAAATCATTGGGATGATTCGTCAGGTATTTACCAAATTGGGATTAACTCAGTATTCCATAAAAATTAACAACCGTAAAATTTTGACCGGCATCGCTGAAGCCATTGGTGCGGATGGAAAAGAAGGCCCTCTCTGCGTGGCCATAGACAAGCTGGATAAGATTGGTTGGGAGAAAGTGCAGGAAGAGCTTCAGCAGCGAGGATTCGAAAATGCCTCCCTTACCCGACTAGAGCCTCTCGTGAACTTGAAAGAAGGTGTAAGCAGCCGAATTGAGGTGCTCTACGAATTTTTGAAGGATTCTCCGACAGGTATTCAGGGTTTACAGGAACTTGAAGAAGTCTTTGGCTTACTGGAGCGAATGGGTAGCAACCAAGATCATGTAGATTTTGATCCCATGCTTGCCCGAGGACTGTCCTATTATACAGGTGCTATCTTTGAAGTGAAAGTGCACGGAGTATCCATCGGTTCGGTAAGTGGAGGAGGTCGATACGACAACCTCACCGGCGTATTTGGTTTGCCAGGCGTGCCTGGAGTTGGATTTTCCTTTGGAGTAGACCGATTGTATGACGTATTGGAGGAGCTTGAGCTGTTTCCAATGGATCGCATAGAGGGAACGCAGCTGTTGTTGGCTCATTTTGATCAAGCGGGATTTGACTACGCCTTGAAATGTCTTCCCATCTTGCGTGAGGCAGGCATCCGAACAGAACTCTATCCGGAGGTCTGCAAACTCAAAAAGCAGTTGGAGTATGCTTCCAAAAAAGAGCTTTCGTATGTAGGCATCTGTGGGGATCAAGAAATTGCTACTCAGACCTTAGCGGTAAAGGCCTTGGCTACGGGAACACAAGAGAGTTTGACCTTAAACGAGTTGATTGCCAAGTTGCAGGCCACAGTGTAGGTGCCAAAGTAAGGGACTGACAACAAGTAGGGTTTCAGGGGAGTTAAAAAGAAAGATAAATACAAAGCGCTATGTTTGATTTGATGGGCATGATGGGTAAGGTAAAAGAGGCCCAAGCCAAAATAAAAGAAGCACAGTCCAAGTTGGTGCACTTGAGAGCCGAAGGGGAGTCAGGAGCAGGATTGGTGAAAGTCGTGGTGAGTGGAGAGCGAAAGGTGCTGACGATGGAACTAGATGAATCCTTGCTAAACCCTCAGGATCGTGAGATGCTCAGTGATTTGATTGTGGCGGCTACCAATAAAGCCATGGAATCGATCGATGAAAAAATCAAGCATGAAATGAAGGCGGCGACGGAGGGAATGATCCCCTCTATTCCGGGGATGGATTTAGGCAATTTGTTTGGATGAAATCCTGTGCCATCGTCCTACTCAATTACAATGGGGAAGGGGTACTGCCCTCTTTTCTTCCGTCTGTCGTTGAGCACAGTCGCTTTGAGGTGTGGATGATTGACAATGCGAGTACGGATGGATCGCTGACCTATGTAAAAGAGAATTTTCCTGAGCTACCGCTGATTTTGTTGGACAGCAATTACGGATTTACTGGGGGCTATAATCTTGGTTTGGAGCAGTTGAGAGGGCAATACGAATACTTTATCCTGCTCAATACCGATGTAGAGGTGACCCCCGGCTGGGACCAAAGTTTAGTGGATTTTTTAACCAATCACCCGGATTATGCTGCGGTGCAACCTAAAATCCGTTCATGGAAGGATCGAGCCTATTTTGATTATGCTGGGGCAGGTGGGGGATTTGTAGACGGCTTGGGTTACCCTTATTGCCGTGGGAGAATTTGGAATCATCTGGAGCAAGATGCTGGGCAATACGACGACACCCTCCAGGTAGATTGGGCTTCAGGTGCCTGTTTGGCCCTGACTGCCGCTGATTTTTATGCCCATCAAGGTTTTGACGCTAGCTTTTTTGCGCATATGGAGGAAATAGATTTGTGCTGGAGATTACGCAAGTCCGGGCGGAAAATCGGATACCTCGGTTCGGCTGTAGTCTACCACCAGGGTGGAGCCACCTTGGACCGGGCGAGTGCGCAAAAGCTCTATTTGAATTGTAGAAACAGCTTGTCGATGCTGTACAAAAACGTGGGACCACTTCGCTTTGCAGCGATCTTCATCGCCAAAGGCTTTTTTGAAGGATTGGCAGCCATCAACTATTTACGTAAGGGAGAAGGGCAATTTGCAAAGGCTATCCTGCGGGCCTATGGGGATTTTCTTGGATCCAAAAAAGTCAAATCAGTTTCTGTTGAGACCAATTTACCGGAAGTGGGTGGTTCAGGACCAGTTGGGGTAATTTTTGTGTACTTCTTGCTATTGGGCAAGCGAAAATTCACCGATCTTTAATCGAATAAGGCGGGGTGATTCTTTTTTCGAAAATAGGTTCTAATTTTCAGCATCATCGCCATGGAAACATACAGAACAACGGGCGAACCCAGCGTGATAAAAGAGGCGTAAATAAAAAATAAGCGAATGCTGTCTATAGGGAAATTCAATTTTTCTCCAAGTTTGGAGCAAACGCCGAAGGCACTTTCTTCAAAAAACAATTTGAGTTTTTCCATGGTTGGGGCAAAATGGATGTATACAAATGTATTAATAAAAACAAGTAGATTACAAACTCACTTGATTATCAGATTGTTTTGTTTAGTATTTGTGTTTTTTGCTGTACAAAAGGGGTACAGTCAACAAGCGCCACTGAAGTATTTAGGTTCCATTGAGCTTGTTCCCCAAAAACTTAGATTGGAAAAAGATTCAATCAGATTTTTGATTTCTGGAAAACTGGTGACCGGCTCTGGTCTTCTCACCAAACAGCCCGAGGTTCGACTTCGGTTGCTGGCCAAACAAGACAGTCTAGATTTGGGAAGTATAGCACTTAACAATCAGACTGGAATTACAATCATTCAAAAAAAGGTAACGCTTTACTTCCAACCTTGGATGGAGGAAGCCAGTCTTTTACTAGATTTTTCTCTCGGCAAAAATAAGTCTACGGTAGAGACAAAAATTCTAGCGAAAGGGGTACATACTCCCCAGCTACTAGTTCGTCTTGGACAATACTTGCCGGGAGAAACAATTCCCAGGGTGGGCCGATACGATTTTTCAGAAAAATCGGTGGAGGTAAATCAGCAAACCATGGCGATTTATTTCAAGTTTGAACCCGGTAAGTCTGATTGGCTAGTAGATCCTAAGAATCAAGAAGCCAAAAGGCAGCTCACGATTTTTTTAAAACAAAACCCAGAGATCATTTCCTTAAAAATTACAGGACTGCAGTCCCCAGAACAGGCAGAAGGTCGAACAAGTCAGCTAGGCTATCGGCGGGCTGAGCAAATGGGACAAAAGCTTCAGGAATTTTTTCCTGGAATCACTAAAGATCAAATCAACCTTCAATCCCGTTGGAACGATTGGGTTGACTTTAGGGTACAGCTTACCGATTACGCAGGGATAGCTGAACAAACCAAGGCGCGTTATTACAAGGAGCTGGATGCTGAGGGGACTTATTTTGAAAAAGGACTTCGGATAAAAGCCATTCCAGACTTTGAAGCGGTAGCAGCAGCTATTTATCCAAAGCTGCGCTCGGCGCTCGTGGAACTTACGGCCAAGCCTTATGTGGGTTTGGATAGGCAAAAGAAGAATCTTCTAAGAGAGTCCCTGGCAACTGGGGGTAAAAACAAGCTCTCCTATGCAGATTGGTCGCTTGCTGCCGCAGCAACTCCTAGTTTAGATGAGAAGGCATTTTTATATGCCTCCATGATTAAATGGTTTGCAAACCCAGCTCCCTATATCAATTTGGCAGTTGTTCGGATGCGGCAAGGGCAGGAACTGGAGGATAATGAATCGAGAGCAGTGTTGTGGGACGAAGCAGCTCGATTGCTGGAGGAGGCCAATCGAATGCAAGTGACCCCCTTGGGGCTATACAATCAAGGGCAACTCAAAGTGCTGCAAGGCGAATTCTGGGAAGCCTATAAAATCCTTTCCGAAGCTTCTGTATTGGCCAAGGGAGATGCTCCCCTTTTCCATGCAATTGAATCCTTGAGGGGAGCGCTGGATGTACAGCGTGGAGATTACAAGTTGGCACTTTTGCGATTTGGCTATCCAATGGTATCTGCAGAGGATTGGTTTAATAAAGGACTTGCATTCCATCTAATTGGAGACTACCAGGGCGCTAATGCCGCTTTTGAGGCTTCTGTGCTTGCGCAGAGGGAATTTGGCTATGGTTATTATGGTTTGGCTTTGGTGGCGATGGAATTGGGACAGCTGGAGTCAGCTAGTTTTTACTTGGAAAAGACAATCACTGCCAAAATTGGGTTGAAGCAAAAAATAGCCGCGGATCCCATCTTCAGCCAATTTTTCGACTAAAAGCATTCGATGGAAATCCGCAAGTAGGCCTTGGCTCAATAGGCGGGTTCAGCACCGCAGGTAACCGTTCACAGACCAGGGTTTACAGCTTATCCAGTTGAACTTCAACTGGTGTTTTTTTTGCATTTGGGGAAAAGGCAAGTGATCGCAATCCGTTAAATTAAATCAAGATTAAATTTTTTTTTGTGAAGAAGTCAGGCAGGATTTGCCCCTCTTTTTTCGTTGTCGCAATGTTAAATTAAGGTGACTTTGGCGTCCTGCTGTATCGGAGGAAAAAAGTTAGAATCCTTATTTGAAGGGTATAAATAGGTGACAAGGTGATTTTTTTCTTGTTTTGCAAATTTTATTTGACTCTTCTTGTTTGTTTTTTCTTTAAGATTATTTAACATTGGCAGTCGAGAAGTGACAACCAAACCCAAAAAACCAGCCTATGAGTAAATTTGCTTAATTAATTTCCTTCTCTCACCTAGTATCGACCGATGCTAAACCTATCGGTTTTTTTCAGTTCGCGGGTCATTTGACCAGGTATAGGCGCAAAAGAATTTCCAAAAAAAAAAATCAAGGAATCGCTTTTGCAACTAGTTTAATAATAATCGGAAACGATTGCATTTTCAATTAACAAACAGGTTATTGAGATTAATCTTGTTACCCAATCTATCTATGTTTATGAAAAAAATTTACAAAATCCTAAGTGTGTGCCTTACGCTCTTGGTACTTTCTGTTTCCGCTGCCTACGCGCAGAAAACGGTGACTGGTACAGTACTAGACGAATTTGGCATGGGCCTTCCGGGTGTTTCTATCCTTGTAAAGGGTACAACCACAGGTACTGCCACCAACATTGACGGGAAATATTCCCTAAATGTTCCTAATGACCAAGCTACTTTGGTCTTCTCTTTCATTGGCTATACTTCTACCGAGCAATTGGTAGGAGCTAGAAGCGTAGTTGACGTTTCGTTGAAGCCAGACGAAAGAACGCTTACCGAACTAGTTGTAACAGGTTACTCTATCGACTCCAGAAGAGAGACGACCGGTGCGATCTCTACAGTTAGCCCTAAAGATTTGACTGTAATCCCTACAGGTAACATCGAGCAGACCCTTCAAGGTCGTGTTTCTGGTGTAACTGTAATTACCAACGGTCAGCCTGGTACTTCTTCTATCATTCGTGTACGTGGTTTCGGTGCCTTCGGTGGTAACGAGCCTTTGTACATTGTCGATGGAGTGCCTACTGGATCTACAGATTTCTTGAATCCTGATGACATCGAGTCTACCACAGTATTGAAAGATGCGGCTGCGGCTTCTATCTACGGTGCTCGTGCAGCTAACGGCGTTATCGTTTACACTACTAAGCGTGGTTCAAGAGGCAAAAAATTGCGTGTAGATTACAGCGGTATGTATGGTACTACAGATCCAGGCAAAGGTTTGGACATGTTGAACCCACAAGGTTATGCTGATATTACTTGGTTAGCTGAGAAAAACACAGCTGCCTTGCAGGGCCGTGCTCCAGCTTATGGACACCCACAATTCGGTACAGGTGCTACTCCTGTAATGCCTTACTATTTGAGTTCAATTAGCCAAAGCTCTACAGGAGCATTCAGCGTACTTTCTGGTCAGCCAGGCCCGTTAACGGCTTCTCAAATCGAACAGCAAAGAGCTTGGTACAATACCAATCCTGCTGCAGGATCTATCCGTCAGTTGACCAGAGCCGTAACTGGAGAAGGTACTGATTGGTATGGTGAATTGACTCGTTTTGCGCCAGTTTCTAGACATTCTTTGGGCTTCAATGGAGGTTCTGAGACTTCAAGATTTTACATCGGTTTGGGTGTCCAGGATCAGTCTGGTATCATGGTCGGTAACGAATTCAAAAGATACTCTTTGCGTGCCAACTCTGAATTTGATGTAACCAAGCGTATCCGTATCGGCCAAAACTTCCAGGCTACCTACCGTCAGGTATTGGGTCAGCAAGGGGGAACTGGCGGACGAGGTGTATCTGATGACGAAAACGATATCCTTCAGGCCTTCCGTATGCCATCCATCATTCCTGTCTTTGACGAGTTTGGTGGCTATGCAGGTACTGCTTCTAGAGGTTTCAACAACCCAAGAAACCCTGTGGCTAACCGTGAAGGTCTATTGAACAATAGAAACTTCAACGCAAATGCCTTCGGTAACGTGTATGCAGAGTGGGACATCATCGATGACTTGACTTTCAGAACTTCCGCAGGTGGTCAGTACAACAACTTCTACTTCTGGGATTATTCCCGCCTTCAGTACGAAAACTCTGAAAACAACTCTGCTTTCGGATACAGTGAAGGAGCAGGTTTCTCTTTTGCCTGGACGTTCACCAACACCTTGTCTTACAAGAAGAAGATTGGCAAGCATGATTTCAATTTCTTGGCAGGTCAAGAAGCTTTGAACTCTGGTGCTGGTAGAGGTATGAGTGCTGTAGGTCAGAATCCTTTCTCTACAGATCCTAACTTTATCACCATTTCTAACTTGCCAGTAGGTACACGTCAAGTAAACTCCAACCAGTTTAAAGGAGTAAACTTTAACTCCTACTTTGGCCAGTTGCGTTACACCTTCGACGACAAGTACATCGTGAGTGCGGTTGTTCGTCGTGACGGTTCTTCTCGCTTTGGTGAGAATGCTCGATATGGTGTATTCCCTGCATTCTCTGCTGCTTGGAGAGTTTCCTCTGAATCTTTCCTACAAGGCGCTACTTGGATCGACGATTTGAAGATCCGTGGTGGCTGGGGAGAGATGGGTAACTCCAACAACGTAGATCCAAACAACCAGTATTCTTTGTTTGCAGGTGATATAGGATCTTCTTCTTACGATATCACCGGTTCTAACTCAGGTGCTCTTATTGGTTTCAGAAGATCTCGTATCGGTAACCCGAACGCACAGTGGGAAACTGCTGTAACTCAGAACATTGGTTTTGATGGTACCTTCTACAACGGTCGTTTAGATATAATCTTCGACTGGTGGAGAAAGGACACCAAAGATTTGTTGTTTACAGTTCCAATTCCTTTGACTGCAGGTAACAACGCTTCGCCTCCAGCAGTAAATATTGGAGAGATGTTGAACAGAGGTCTTGACCTTTTGGTAACAACCAGAGGTAACTTGACGACAGACTTGACCTATGAATTGACTGTAACAGCTTCAACTTTGAAGAATGAGATCGTTGCGCTTGCTCCTGGCTTGAGTTTCATCACGTCTGTTAACCCTTCTTACAGAGGTATTCAGCCTATCCGTAATGCGGTTGGTCAGCCACTTTCTTCCTTCTTTGGATACAATACCCTTGGGTTGTTCCGCAATGCAGAAGATGTGTCTAAGCATGCTGTTCAGGACGGTAAAGCTCCAGGTCGTTTCAAGTTTGAAGACGTAAATAAGGATGGAACAATCACTCCTGCTGACCGTGTGTTCTTAGGTAATCCAGTTCCTGATTTCACAGGTGGTATGAACTTTACCTTAGGATACAAAGGATTTGATATCTCTGCGTACTTGTATACTTCTATCGGTAACGAAATCTGGAACCAATCTCGTTGGTTCACGGACTTCAACCAGACTTTCGAAGGTGCAGCTAAGTCAAAGAGATTGCTTGAAGCATGGACTCCTCAAAACTTGGATGCAACTATTCCAATCGTAGAGCGTGTGTCTAACTTCTCTAACTCCAACGTAGCCAACTCGTCTTACATTGAGGATGGATCTTACTTGAGATTGCAGAACTTGACCCTTGGTTATTCTGCTCCTGCAAGCGTATTGGAGAAGTTGAAGATGGAAAGACTGAGAGTATTTGGTTCTGTGAACAACTTATTCACCTTGACAGGTTACGAAGGATTGGATCCTGCAGTCGGTGGTGACGCTGACTTGACTTTCGGTATTGACGTTGGTAACTACCCAGTTACTAGAGGTTGGACTTTCGGTCTTAATTTGAGCTTCTAAGCTTAAACAATTAATTTTAAATCGAGTTATAGACATATAATTGATTAAATAAATGAACAATTTCAAATTAAAAATCGGTGCTCTGCTCGCATCCGGAGTGATGCTCGTAGCAGTGAGTTGTAGCGAGGAGTTTTTGGAAGTCCCGCCGGTTGGCCAATTGGCTGAAGCCCAGCTATCTACTTTAGCTGGCTTAGATGCATCATTGATCGCGGCATACTCCCAAGTTAACGGACGTGGCAACAGATTAGGATCTCCATCCAACTGGGTGTGGGGTAGTATTAGAGGTGGTGAGGCCAACAAAGGCACTGACCCAGGTGACTTTACGACAATCAACCCAATTCAGCGTTTTGAAAACAACGCTGCTGGAGGTGATATTGGAGCAAAGTATGCAGTGGCTTACGAAGGTATCGCTAGAGCCAACAACGTGTTGAGACTGTTGACCAAAGCTGGAGCAACCGTGGTTGCTACAGATCAGGCTCGTCTTTCTGCTCAGGCAAGATTCTTGAGAGCACATTTTTACTTTGAGCTTACTCGTGACTACGACAAGGTTCCCTATGTGGACGAAACTGTAGATTACGGTTCTGGCTTGGAAAAAGTAAAGAATGACAAGCCAATGTGGCCTTTCATCATTGCAGATTTGGAGTATGCGATCTCTAAGCTTCCTGTGACTCAACCTCAAGTAGGTAGAGTAAACGTATGGGCAGCGAAGACTTACTTAGCTAAGGTTTACATGTACACCAAGGAGTATGGAAAAGCAAAAGCGTTATTTGATGACGTGATCGCCAATGGTGTGACTTCAAATGGATTGAAGTACAACTTGGTTCCTTACTACGAGGACATGTTCCGTGGCAAGAATGATAACCACCAGGAATCTATCTGGGCCTATCAGTCTGCTGCCAACACTGGCTCTGTAAACAACGCAAACCCTGAGTTTGACTTGAACTTCCCTTACAATACCGGCCCTGATGGTCCAGGTAACTGCTGTGGATTCTTCCAGCCAAGCTTCACCTTCGTGAATGCATTCAGAACTAAGGATGGTCTTCCACTTTTGGATAAGACGTACAACACCGGTGCAAACCAGGTGAAGAACGATATGGATGTAGCTTCTGGTGCATCTTTTACTCCAGATGCAGGAGAACTTGATCCTCGTTTGGATCATACGGTAGGTCGTAGAGGTATTCCTTATTTGGATTGGATGGATCACCCAGGTCAAGCTTGGATTCGTAACCAGCCAAACGCAGGACCTTACTCTCCTAAGAAATATGTGTATGCTAAGTCAGAAGTAGGTACTATCCAAGATAACTCTTCTTGGACTCCGGGTTATACCGGTATCAACTTCATGATCATCCGCTTTGCAGACGTGCTATTGCTCGCTGCTGAGGCTGAAATCGAAGTAGGTAGCTTGGAAAAAGCACGGGAGTATGTGAACAGAGTTCGCACTAGAGCAATCAATTCCTTCATTAAAAGAAAGGACGGTTCTATTGCTGCTAACTATAAGATCAGTACGTATACTGCTGCTTGGACAAGTAAGGACACTGCTAGATTGGCAGTTCGTCACGAGCGTCTATTGGAGTTGGGTATGGAAGGTCACCGTTTCTATGACTTTCAGCGTTGGGGAACTGCACAGGCTGAATTGGATTTCTACTTTGCTTACGATGGACCTAAACTTACTTCTGCTCTAGGTGGATCTAAGTATTCCGATAAGTTCAAGTGGGTTCCAATCCCTCAAGATCAAATTGACCTTGTAGGAAAGGATATCTTGGTTCAAAACCCAGGATTCTAATTCCACAATACAATACGAGTAAAAAGAGAAGGTCTTTCGGCCTTCTCTTTTTTTTTGTTTGCTATCCAATCCTTTTTTTTCCACTTGGGAAAATGTAATTTTCTACTTCTAATTCCCCCTTTCCTTAATGAGAATTCCATCCCTTCTTCTAGCTGTACTAATTGCTGCGCATTTGGTGTCTTGCCAGCAAGAGCAAACGCTCTTTGAACTTAAATCTTCGGAAGAAACGGGGATTACCTTTGCCAATCAGATCGTAGAGTCGGATAGCTTCAATATCCTCACCGACGAATATATTTTTAATGGAGGCGGTGTGGCTACGGCAGATTTTGATCAGAATGGCCTTCCAGATCTCTTTTTTACGGGCAATCAAGTTGCCAACCGACTCTACCTCAACCAAGGGGAATTTTCATTTACCGATGTCTCCGAGGAGGCAGGTATCCTGGCAGAAAACAGATGGTGTACGGGATCTGTTATCGTAGACATCAACCAAGACGGTTGGCCAGATATCTATGTGGCTACAGCCATGAAAAAAGGTCCTGGGGAGCGGAATAACTTGCTTTTCGTCAACCAAGGAAAAGATGCGGAAGGCAAAATAAGTTTTAAGGAAATGGCTAGTCAGTACGGCATCGCTGACCCTGGCAATTCCATGGGGGCTGCCTTCCTCGATTATGATCTTGACGGAGATTTGGACTTGTATGTCCTCAACAACGAGCAATTGGCAGCTAAGCCCACTAACTTTAGGGCAAAAGTGACCGATGGTTCGGCCATCAACAACGATTCTTTTTACCGAAATAATGGGGACGGGACCTTCACCAACGTGACGCTTGAAGCGGGAATTACCTACGAGGGCTTTGGTTTGGGTCTAGCTATTGGAGATGTCAACAACGACGGTTGGCCAGACATCTACGTGAGCAACGATTACATCACCAACGACATTCTCTACATCAATAACCAAAACGGCACCTTCACGAATCAAACCAAGGACTTTTTGAGGCACCAAAGCCAATTTTCCATGGGCTCTGATATGTCGGATGTCAATAACGACGGGCTTCCAGATCTCATCACCATCGACATGCTCGGCGAGGATAGCTACCGCAAAAAAACCACCATCGGAAAGAATGTGTACCAGACTTACCTCAATAACGAGGAGTTTGGTTACGAGTACCAATACGTACGCAACATGCTGCAGCTCAACAATGGACCTGGCCTCCCATTCAGTGAGGTGGGGATGCTAGCAGGAGTATACCAAACCGACTGGAGCTGGGCACCCTTGTTTGCTGATATGGACAACGATGGCAATCGAGATCTCCTGATCACCAATGGATTTCCAAGAGACATTACCGATAAAGATTTTGCCAATTATCGAGCAGATGTAGGCAACATTGCCTCTGCACGGCAATTGTTGGATTCCATCCCCATCGTAAAAATCCCAAACTATGCCTACAAGCAGGTACAAAACCTTTCTTTCGAGGATGTGGGGGACGCATGGGGACTCGATCAGCCCTCCTTTTCCAATGGTGCGGTAATTTTGGATCTGGACTTGGATGGAGACTTGGATTATGTGGTCAACAATATCAACGACCCTGCCTTTGTATTTGAAAACAAGCTAAATCAACAAAAAAAGGCACCTAGCTACCTAAGAATTAAACTAGAAGGTCCTAAAAACAACCCGCAGGCTTTGGGAGCAAAAGTCTGGGCGAAGTGGGGTAAAGGGAAGATGGCGTACCAAGAAATGCAGGTGGTTCGAGGCTACATGTCCTCCACAGAACCCATTGTCCATTTTGGCTTGGATTCAGCAGCTGTGCTGGAGGAACTTATCGTGAAGTGGCCAGATGGTAAAGTCCACAATCTAAAGCAAGTACCTGTCAACCAAGTACTCTCCTTGGCTTATAGTAAGGCTAGTCCGGGGACAAAGTCAGTTGCAGTAGAAGAATTAGCTCCAGGAAACCAACTTTTTGACGAAGTTTCTACCGCTTTGGGAATTGATTTTATCCACCTAGAACAAGATAAAATCGACTACAACTTACAGCGTACGCTACCGCATAAACTTTCGCAGTTTGGGCCTCCACTCGCCGTAGGAGATTTGAATGGGGATGGGAGAGAAGATCTGGTAGTAGGTTCTTCGTCTGGGTTTGCCCCGATTTGGTACAGTCAAAACCAAGATGGCACCTTTACTCAAAAAGCATTGCTCCCCGCCGGGGAAGCGATTACCCAAGAGCTAACCGGAATCCTTCTAGTTGATTTGGATAAGGACCAGGATTTGGACCTATATCTTGTTTCGGGTAGTGCTGAGTTTGTTCCCAATGCTCCCGAATACAAGGATCGTATATTTCTAAACAATGGAAAGGGCACGTTTAGCCTTGATCCCAATGCGCCGACTTTAGCTAGTAATGGTTCAGTGGCAAGGGGAGCAGATGTTGATGGGGATGGATATATGGACGTATTTGTAGGGGGTAGAAGCCCTATTGGACAATACCCACTCCCGGAGAAAAGTGTCTTTTTGAAAAATGAAAATGGGAAGCTGGTGGATGCTACACAAAAGTGGCTGCCACAGCTAGATCAATTGGGGATGATTACGGATGCCCTCTGGTCGGATGTAAACAAAGATGGGAAGGTGGACTTGGTCTTGGTGGGGGAACTCATGCCGATCACAGTATTGGTGAATACGGGAACTCGATTTGAATTGGCTACCGCTACTGGATTGGAAAATTACCTGGGCTGGTGGAATTCCATCTCGAGTGCCGACTTGGATCAGGATGGGGATACCGACTGGGTGGTGGGCAACCTAGGTACCAACAATGCTTTCGCTCCCTCTGCCGACCGACCTTATACCCTATATGCTAAGGATTTTGATGCCAATGGCTCCGTGGATCCGGTGGCTTTTGCATTCTACAAAGATAAAATCGGAGGAGGCTACCAAGCTTATCCTACCCATTTCTGGGACGATTTGATGGGGCAAAGCCCCTTGTTTAGACGAAAATTTGATCGATACAAACACTTTGCCTTGAGTACGGAGCAGACCTTCTTTACCGAAGAGGAGAAGAAGGATGCAAAGAGATTAATCGGAAACAGCGACCGCTCTGTTTGGGTAGAAAACCTAGGCAATGGAAAATTCACCTTACACGAACTTCCTTGGCAGGCTCAAATTGCCCCTATGAATGGAATCGTAGCTGAAGATGTCAATGGCGATGGGTTTACAGACCTGGTGATGGTAGGGAATGATTATGGGAACGAGGTGTTTATTGGAAGGCTGGATGCGGCTCTGGGTTGGGTATTTCTTGGAGATGGAAAAGGTGGTTTTGTGCCTGTTCCTGCACGGGAAAGTGGTTTTGTAGTCCCTGGAGATGCCAAGGCCTTGGTCAAACTTGCTAGGGGCGGGGGGGAAGCCCTGTATGTTGCTTCACAAAACCGATCCAAACTGCTAGCCTTTTCGGCAAAGCAGCAGGAAACTAGAGTCTTGCAGGTTCCTGCCGATGCGATGGCAGTGGAGTTAGTGCTCGCCAACGGCAAAAAACAACGGATCGACACGAGCTATGGAGCGGGCTTTGGTTCGCAATCCAGTCGTACGATTCACTTGCCTCTAGGACTAAAATCAGCCACGAAAATCAACTACAAAGGAGAGGCAAGTGCGCTTCCTTTACCCAAGTAATTAACGATACAATTCTCCAGGCTTTGCCTGGCAGATATCTTCCATTAGTCCGGCAACCTTGTCGGTCACCGCTTCGAAATAGAGCCTCCCTTTTTCTGGGGAGGCTTTTTTTGGATTGCCAATTCCTGTGTCCTCCGATACTTCAGACCACTTGCGCTCCGCCCAAGCCCATTTTTCACGGATCCCACGAATGACTGATTTTTTTTCAGCTCCATCTCCAGCCTCAGCTAAGGGGGCTACTAATTCTGGATGCAGGTATTGAATCAAGGAAGTTTCCATTTCATCCGCATGGTCACCGCCTTCTTCAAAGTACTGGCTTTTGTCAAGCGCCTGAAACCAGTTGCAGGTGAAGAGCAGCATGTCTGGAAATTTGAGTCCTAATTCCCGGAGCATGGGCTGAAAGTTATTCCCTCCATGGCTGTTGAGAATTAGTAATTTTTTCAATCCCTGACGCTGTAGAACGACAATTAAGTCTTGAAGAATCAGTAGCTGGGTACTTGGATTGAGGTTGAGGTCTAGGTAGATGTCGGCCTGCCCAGTATTTACCCCAAATGGAACGGTAGGAAGTACCACGACTTTAGTGCCTTTCTCCCAAGCTTTCCGAGCTCCCTCTTCGGCTATTGCATCTGCCTCATAGACATCTGTACCATAGGGTAGGTGGTAGTTGTGCGCTTCTGTCGCGCCCCAGGGCAGCACGGCTAGCTCATAGCGATAGGTTTTGAGAGATTTCCAGCTGGCTTCTTTTAAAATATAGGGTCTCATGGATTTGTTTTCAGATTTGGAGGAAAGGAAAGGATAATTCGGATCAAAAGTGATAATTTGTCTTTCAGATTCTAAAGTACAATCCATGTCGCAAAGAAGAAAGTTTATCAAGCAATCCTTGCTTGGATCAGCACTACTCCTCCCCGGATTAAGTGCCCTAAACAGCCAAGCCTCCCCATTGAAGAAATCCAGTGGAACTAAGCCACTTATCCTTTCTACTTGGGTCCACGGTTTGCCCGCCAATGCGGATGCCTGGGCCAAATTGAAGCAAACGGGGAGCATCCTCGATGCTGTGGAAGCAGGGGTGCGGAATACCGAGTTGGATATGGAAAATCTTTCTGTAGGACTCCAGGGACTGCCTGATCGGGAAGGGATCACCACCTTGGATGCCTCCATCATGTGCGGGGACGGCTCTTGCGGTACGGTGGCCTTTGTCAGACAGGTAAAGCACCCCATCTCCTTGGCTCGCGCGGTTATGGAAAAAACACCACACGTGATGCTGGTAGGGGAAGGAGCAAGACAGTTTGCGATTGCTCAGGGATTTCCTATGGAAGAAGAGAAATTGAGTCCAAATGCTCAAAAGGAATACGATAAATGGAAAGTGACTAGCCAATACAAACCCATTATTAATATTGAAAATCACGACACCATCGGCATGATTGGCCTAGATGCTGCTGGAAAATTGGCAGGTAGCTGTACCACCAGTGGGCTGTCCTATAAAATGCATGGCAGGGTAGGAGATAGCCCTATCATCGGAGCAGGTCTATTTGTAGACGATGAAGTTGGAGCAGCCACAGCTACCGGTTTGGGTGAGTCCATCATCCGTATTTGCGGCAGCTTTTTGATTGTGGAACTCATGCGTCAAGGAAGAAGCCCACAAGAAGCCTGCGAGGAAGCTGTACGCAGGTTGGTGGCCAAAAACAAAAACATCAAAGATATACAAGCAGGATTTCTTGCGATTAATAAGGAGGGGGAAGTAGGTGCTTTTGCCGTACATCCTGGGTTCAATTACGCCCTCGCTACGGAGTCTGGCAATGTGTTGGTGGATGCAGGTAGTCAGTTTAAGCCATGAGCAGCATTCTTTTAGAAGCTCCGGTTTTTAATGTTCAAGCTGCTATGGAGGCAGCACAGCAAGGGATTGATCGTCTGGAATTGTGTGCCAACTTCCCCGAAGGAGGGGAGACACCCAGCGCAGGGATGCTTCGCTTTTTGAAGAGCGAGCTCGACCTTCCCATTTTTGTCATGATTCGCCCTCGTGGCGGTGATTTTGTCTATTCCTCCAAGGAGCTTCTCGTGATGAAGCACGACATGCAGCTTTTGGGTGATCTAGGGGCTGATGGCTTTGTCTTTGGCGTGTTGGATGCCCAAGGGTCCGTCAATGAAGCCGCTTGCGAATTTCTACTTCGCGCAGCCGCCTCCAAGCCCTGCACCTTTCACCGAGCCTTTGATGCTTCCGCAAATCTTCAAGACTCCTTGAAGAAAATCATACACCTAGGTTTTCAGCGGGTGCTTACTTCTGGAGGTAAAAATTTGCTTAGTGAAGGGCTGGATCAAGTACTTGAACTGCTGCTTTTGGCAAAAGACCAACTGATTGTAATGCCAGGAGGAGGGCTAAAGCCTTCCCATGTGCCAATCTTGAAAGCATCGGGCTACCTCAAAGAGATTCATTCTTCCTGTAAGCTTGGAAAAGCAAGTAGCAACCAGTTTACCAAGCCAGAGCTCTCTTTCTCCTCCACTCCCTTAGACTATTCCACTATTTTTGGGATAGATCCTGCTGTGGTAGAAGAGTTTAAATCAGTCCTTTAGACCGGTTATGCGGCAGATTAGCGGGTTTCTTTTCCTTATTGTGTTGGGTTGCGAACCCTTGACCGAGCGAAAGCAGCCACCTCCAAGCCTCTATCAGCTATCCCAATCGGATTTGGATCTTTCAGGTGAGCAGCTTGCCAAAGGATACTGCGCTGCCTGTCACCTGATGCCTGACCCAAGTGTTTTGGATAAGAAGACCTGGACCACTTTGCTACCCGACATGCGCAAGCGAATGGGCTTGTACCTAGAAGAGGATTTTAATACTGCTATGCCGGAAGACGAAGGGGTGCCGGAAGGGATATACTCCAAAGTGCCCTACATCACACCTGAGAATTGGAAAAAGCTACAAGCCTACTACTTAGAAAATGCACCTGAAAGTCCATTGCCTCAAGCAAAGAAGGAGCGCCCTCAGGTAGGAATTCCTGGATTCACGCTAGAGGCACCTGTCTTCTCAGCGATACGATCTAGCCTGACTACCTTGCTTCGCATTCATCCGCAAACGGGGGATTTGTGGGTTGGGGATCGTTTTAGGGCTATTTATCGTTTGGATTCAAAAAACAAGTTTAAGCAAATCGATTCCTTGCCCACCCGAGTGGCTCCAGTGGATCTCATTTGGAACTCTCCCTCTTCCTTTGATTTAATTTCAATGGGGAAAATGGATCCATCCAATGACTCGATTGGACTTTTGTCCACCTACAACTTAAAGGGTACGAGTTGGGAACAAGTGCCTCGCATCGACCAGCTGATGCGCCCCATGGATATGGAAGTGGCGGATTGGAATGGGGATGGCAAAAAGGATTATGTGGTCTGCCAATTTGGAAACCATGTTGGGAAATTGAGCATTTTTTTAAGTAAGCCGAATGGATTTACCGAGGTGATCTTGAAGAAAGATCCAGGAGCAAGGCATTCCATTGCAGTGGATTACGATAAGGATGGGGATTTGGACCTGATGGTCCTATTTTCTCAAGCCAAAGAGGGACTTTCGCTCTATGAAAATTTGGGGAAAGGGGATTTTAAAGAAAAGCAACTATTGGCGTTCCATCCTGCTTTTGGGTCGAGTGATTTTCGATTTGAAGACATCAATCGAGATGGGGAGCCTGAAATCATTCTGGTGAATGGAGCCAATACGGACCAAAGTCAAATTTTCAAGTCCTACCATGGTCTCCGGATTTTCAAGCGTGATGAGAAAGGGAGCTATCAAGAATCGTGGTTTTATCCCATGTATGGTGCCAGTGGACTTGAGCTTGGGGATTTTGACCAAGATGGATTTGTGGATATCGTGACGCTCTCTTTCTTTCCAGATTTAAGGCAGATAGACTACCAGCATCTGATTTACTTCAAGCAAACTGCAAGCGGCAGATTTACTCCATCGACCTTAAAGGAGCAGGTGGAAGATCACTTACTTATACTCACCAAAGGGGATATAGACCAGGATGGAGATGAAGACCTCATCGTGGGTACTTTTGCCTTCGATCAGTTGTACAAGGCGCCCGACCGCCCTTGGCGCCCTTTTTTGGTGCTTAGAAATCAACTGCGCTAATTCTGTTTTATTTGGACTGCTCCAAGGCGCGCTCCACATCCTGGAGAATGTCCTCGTAATGTTCTAGTCCTACGGAGAGTCTAATAAGTCCATCCGTGATCCCTACTTTCTGCCGTTCCTCAGCGCTAAGCTTACTGTGGGTAGTGGAGGCAGGATGCGTAATAATGCTTCGGCTATCGCCTAGGTTGGGCGTAATGGAGATCATTTGTAGTTTGTCAATGAAGCGTTGTGCTCTTTGCAGTCCTCCCTTTACCGTCAAGGTAAGAATACCTCCCCCGGCTTTCATTTGTTTGATGGCCAAGTCGTGCTGTAGGTGGGAGGGAAGAAATGGGTAGTTTACTCGTTCGAGATGTGGGCAGCCCTCAAAGTAGCGGGCCACTTTTTCTGCATTTTCGCAGTGCCGGTCCATGCGAAGGGCCAGCGTTTCCATGCTTTTGGATAGGATCCAGGCATTGAAGGGGGAAAGGGAAGGGCCGGTATGGCGGGTAAAAAAACGAACTTCGTCGATTAATTCTTTTTTTCCAAGAATCAAACCTCCCAGCACCCTGCCTTGCCCATCAATGTATTTGGTGGCACTGTGAGTGACTAAGTGTGCTCCCCACTTGGCAGGCTGCTGTAGATAGGGTGTGGCAAAGCAATTGTCCACCACCAAGATAAGTCCATGTGCTTCGGCAAACTTTCCTGCCCAGTCCAGGTCGATGATTTCAAGTCCTGGGTTGGAGGGGGTTTCAAGAAAAAGCATTTTGGTGTTGGGCTGGATCAATTTATCCCAATTTTTATAGTCAGAAATGTCCCCATAGGTGGAGCTGATGCCCCATTTGGGAAACACACGCGTAAGGAGCTGGTGGGTGGAGCCAAACAAGGCACGAGAAGCCAAGAGATGGTCCCCTTGCTTGAGTAGTCCGGCTATACTACCAAACATGGCTGCCATCCCCGAGGCGGTAGCTATGCCATCTTCGGTGCCTTCTGCTCTGCAAACCTTTTCAATCAGGTCCGAGGAGTTGGGGTTGGAGTAGCGGGAATAGATATTTCCTTGTATTTCTTCCGCAAACATGGCGCGAGCTTCCTCTGCGGATTCAAAGACAAAGCTTGAACTCAGGTAGAGCGCAGAGGAGTGTTCTCGTTGGTTGGAACGCTGTTGAATGCGGATGGCATCGGTTTCGAAGTGTGGCATATAGGTTCGAGTAAATTGAGCTCAGGTGGCTATTTCATAAGAAATTTCCCAAAGCAGTAGATGAACCAGAAAGAGGGGTAGAGAGAGTTACGCCAATTTATAGTTCCCACGAAGGGTAGGTTTTGGCACCTTGCTCTACTGTGGAGCTGGTTGCCAGAGGGTCATGGAGCCTATTCTCTCGCCTCTTCTTTATAAAATAGTACCTTAAAGTGTACAAATAAATAAGGATAGAATCGTAATTCCAAATTTAAAAAATCTGGTTGTCCGCTTTTTAACTTCTAACGAAAGAAAAAAAGGTTTGAGGTTCAATAAGATGAGCTGTGGACCGTTGAAAGCCTGTAGGCCGTGGCCTATGGTCTGTCAACGATTATCCGCAGTTTTAAATAGGCATGATGAGCCACTGGCATGATTGCGGATAATCAGATTAAAAAATCAGTCGTTAAACTGGGTCATCGTCTGATCGATTCCTATCGTACAAAATCCCAAAGCCATGGAGATGGCTTTGTCTAGGATGGAGGGTAACGCATCCAGTTCCTCTTGGGTAAACCTACCTAAAACGTAGTCCACCTGTCTTCCTTTGGGAAAATTGTCTCCAATACCCATGCGAAGCCGGGGGTAGTCTTGTCCTCCACATAGTTCTTCGATATTTTTGAGTCCATTGTGTCCTGCAGCACTTCCCTTGGGGCGCATCCGTAATTTTTCAAAAGGGATGGCCACATCGTCTACGAGAACTAGGATGTTTTCTTTGGGGATAGTTAAGATTTTCATCCAATAGTTGACAGCCTTTCCACTCAAATTCATGTAGGTAGTGGGCTTGATGAGGTGAATCGTTCGGCCTTTGTGTCTGAATTCACTTTTGAAGGCCAGGCGATCGCTTTTCCAAGCCGCTCCCTCTTTGTCAGCGAGGCGGTCCAGCGTAAGGAAACCAATATTATGTCGAGTCAATTCGTATTCAGGGCCAATATTCCCTAATCCGACCAATAAATAATTCATAAAATAAGGATTCAGCTGGGTAAAAATAAAAAATCCTGCTCGGTAAAGAGCAGGATTTCAAAAAGAGAAAAGAAAGAATTATTCTCCTTTCTTTCCACGAAGTGCTCTTGGAACACCGACGGTCACGATGGACACATTCGGAGAAGTTAAAATCTCAAATCCTTTTGCCTTTACCTCACTAACCTTGAATGATTTTCCAAGGTCTAGGTCAGAAATATCTACTACAACGTAATCAGGAAGAGTTTGAGCCAAACCTTTTACTTTTAGCTTTCTCGTTTTGAACTCTAGTTTACCCCCTTTTGCAATACCTGGAGAACTTCCTTCTACTTTAATAGGGATTTCAAATTTGATAGTCTTGTCGTTTGTGTAGGCCATGAAGTCTGCATGAAGCAATACTTCGCTTACTGGGTGAAACTGTGCTTCTTTCAAGACTGCTTTGATGATTCTGCCTTCAATGTTCAGCTCAACAAGGTGAACATCTGGCGTGTAAATCAGGGCTCTAAAAAGAATCGCTGGGGAATAGAAATGTACTTGATCAGGAATGCCTGGTCCATAAACTACGCAGGGAACATTGCCGGCATCTCTAATTTCATTCAAAGCAGCGCTGTCGAGATTTGCTCTTTTAAACCCTATAATCTCTAGTGTTTTCATGTATTTGTATTTTAAAATTGGTTTTAAATAAATAAGGAACTGATGGAGGTATGACCTGTCACAGCATGTATGGCCTTGCCAAACAATTCTCCCACACTCAGTACCTGGATTTTAGAAGATGGATGTTTTAATGGAATAGTATCGGTGATGACTAGTTCCTCCAACATCGAATTTTCTATGTTTTCAATTGCCTTTCCTGAGAGTACCCCGTGTGTCACGATGGCCCGTACCGAATTGGCTCCTTTTTCTCGGATGATTTGAGCAGCCTTGCACAAAGTGCCTGCAGTGTCCACCAAATCATCTACGAGTATCACATCCTTTCCTTCTACATCTCCGATCACCTGCATAGAAGCGATCTCGTTGGCTCTTTTTCTGTGCTTATCACAGACCACCATTTCTACTTCAAAGTGCTTTGCGAAAGACCTTGCTCTTGCAACACCCCCCATATCGGGAGCAGCGAAAATCATGTCATTTAAGCGAAGCGTACTCAAATAGGGTGCAAATATAGCAGATCCATTTAAATGGTCCAATGGAATATCAAAAAAACCTTGGATTTGTCCCGCATGTAAATCGCAAGCCATAACTCGGTCCGCCCCTGCAGAAGTTAGCATATTGGCAATCAACTTGGCTGCGATGGATACTCGAGGCCTGTCTTTTCGGTCTTGACGCGCATAGCCAAAGTAGGGGATTACCGCACATACTTTGTAGGCACTGGCTCTCTTGGCAGCATCAATCAGGAGGCAAAGCTCAAGTAAGTTATCGCTAGGCGGGTTGGTGCTTTGAATGATAAACACGGTACAGCCTCGAATAGACTCATCATAACTGGGTGACATCTCACCATCACTGAATCTGGATAGGGTTAGTTCTCCTAATTTTTTACCATAGCTTTTGGCAATTTTTTGTGCCAAATCTATGCTATTGGAGCCTGCAAAGATTTTTACCTCGGACATTGGAATCAGGGGAGTTTGAAGGATGAGGATGGAAAGGATTGGTAAACAAAAGTAATGATTTTGAGGGAAGGATTGTGCTCCGAAAACTACTGTCAATAGAAAAATTTCAATGCTGGATTTGACTTACCTATTTTTTTGATAGAATTAGCCGTTTGGCAGGTATGAACTTTATTTCAGCAATTCATTTTGCTATTTTTCCGACCCTGTAAAAATTGGAAGGCAGGACTAATTTTCAGTCTTTTTACAAATCAAAGGGTTAAATTGGGAAGGTATAATTTACTGTATTCATGAAAAAAATAGTTCTTTTCTTCCTGCTGACCTTGCTTGTGCCGATTGCCCTGCTTGCTCAGACCATTCCTACTCCCAAGGAGCATTTTGGATTTACCATCGGTGAACCGTACATGCTTGCCAATTTCACTCAAACGGAGTCCTACTTCAAAAAAATCGCTGCCATTTCGGATCGAGTGGAGTACCGAAGCATTGGGCAAACGGAGTTTGGTCGTGAGCAACCACTTTTGGTGATTACTTCACCCAAAAATTTCCCTGATTTAGCGCGCTACCAAGAAATTTCTAGAAAATTGGGTAGAGCGGAGATTTCTGAAGCCGAGGCTAAAGCACTCTCTAATCAAGGAAAGCCGATCGTATGGATTGATGGTGGCCTACATGCCAGTGAGGTGGTTGGTGCACAGCAGTTGATCGAGACGCTCTATGAACTTGCCTCTAAAAACGATGAAGAAACGCTACGCATCTTGGATGAGGTGATCATTCTTTTAGTTCATGTAAATCCAGATGGCATGGAGATTATGTCCAATTGGTACATGCTTCCTTCAGAAAATGCCAAGCGAAATAAAAATATCCCAGTGCTGTATCAGAAGTATGTGGGGCATGACAACAACCGAGATTTTTTCATGAACAACATGAAGGAGTCTACCAATATTTCCATGCAGCAATACGTGGAGTGGATGCCTCAAATCATTTACAACCACCACCAATCAGGTCCGGCCGGCACTGTTGTAGCAGGACCTCCCTACCGTGACCCTTTTAACCATGTTTTTGATCCATTGATTGTCACGAGCTTAGATGCGGTAGGAGCGGCGATGATCAATCGACTGCACCAAGAAGAAAAGCCTGGTTTTGCGCGCTTGGATGGATCCGTGTTTTCTACTTGGTGGAATGGAGGGTTGAGAACCACTCCCTACTACCACAATATGATTGGAATCTTGACTGAGATCGTGGGAGATCCTTCTCCCTATTCGATTCCGTTGGTTCCAGATCGTTTGATTCCTAATAATGGTAATCCTTTTCCTGTGACCCCTGGACCTTGGCCTTTCCGTCGCTCCATCGACTACTCGGTTTCCATGAATTATGCGATACTCAATCATGCGGTGCGGCATGGCGACGAGTTGCTCTACAACTTCTATTTGATGGGTAAAAAATCCATCGAAAGAGGAAATACGGATACTTGGACACGCTATCCCAAGTATGCACAGGACATTCAAAATTCCTTTGAGGCCAGTAAGGGTAAGCCAGCAGGCGACGATCCTGAAGAGGCTTATTTTGGCAATAGAGCTGGGATTCCCCTCGCTTTCTATGATTCCGTGTATGCTGATCCGGCCAAAAGAGATCCGAGGGGCTATATTTTATCGGCGGACCAGGCTGATTTCCCAACTGCCATCAAGTTTTTAAATGCGTTAATTAAGTCTGGTATTTTGGTGCATCGGGCTACAAGTGATTTTACTGTAGGGGGAAAGAATTATCCAAAGGGTTCCTATATCGTCAAGACGGCTCAGGCATTCCGTCCCCACGTGATCGATATGTTTGAGCCCCAGGATCACCCGAATGATTTCCAGTATCCTGGGGGACCTCCTGTACGTCCTTACGATGCTGCAGGCTGGACGCTTGCCTTCCAGATGGGGATTGAGGCAGATCGAATCATGGAAGGCTTTGATGGTCCCTTCGAGGCGCTCACTTATGGAAAATTACTTTCTCCAGAAGGCTCTTCGTTGCCGGCTTCAGGGTCAGGCTATCTTCTTGATCCACGCGTCAATGATTCCTTTACAGCAGTGAATGACTTGCTCAAAGGCAAAGTGAAGGTATACCGTACACAAACGGCCTCTGGTACTATTCCAGCAGGGGCTTTTTATGTTCCTGCGGCAGGCAAAAAAATAGTAGAACAAGCAGCTCGAAACTATGGATTAAAGCCTACGGCGGTAAAAGGAATGCCTTCAGGGGCAAAAGAAATTAAGCCTGCTCGGGTTGGGCTGTACGATTACTATGGGGGCTCCATGCCCTCTGGCTGGACAAGATGGATCATGGAGCAGTTTCACTTCGACTTTGCGCAGGTGTTTCCAATGGAGATCGATGGGGGCAATTTGGCTGAAAAGTACGATGTGCTTTTATTCATGGGTCCTGGCATGCCAGGAGCTGGGGGTGGATATGGTACTGGGGCGCAGCCTAAAAAGGAAGATATTCCTGCAACCTATCATCACATGCTAGGTAGGCTTTCAATTGACAAGTCCATTCCACAACTGAAGAAATTTCTTGAGGGGGGCGGACAAATTCTAACGGCAGGAGGAGCTACCTCTTTAGCGAGTCATTTAGGGTTACCTGTTTCCAATGCCTTGGTTGAGATTGTGAATGGTCAGGAAAAGTCACTAACTGGGGATAAGTATTACATTCCAGGGAGTGTATTGGAGATGGCGGTAGATACCGCTGCTCCAATCAATTTTGGAATGGGCCAGAAAGCAGACATTATGTTTTCAAATAGCCCTGTATTTCGTTTGGCTCCAGAAGCAGCTAGTTTAGGGGTGAAGCCTTTGGCTTGGTTTGGAACAACTCCTCCGCTTCGAAGTGGCTGGGCTTGGGGACAAAACTATTTAAAGCAAGGAGTCACTGCTTTTGAGGCGCAAATAGGTAAGGGGAAATTGTATGCTTTTGGCCCCGAGATCACCTTCCGTGGGCAGGCACATGGCACCTTCAAAATGTTGTTTAATGGCTTGTATAAGTAAGGTTTAAAGATCTATCCTGTGGAAATGGGACAAAACAAAAAAAAACCTCCCCAAATGGGAGGTTTTTTTTGTTGACCGACTAGGGCTCGAACCTAGACTCTTCTGAACCAAAATCAGACGTGTTGCCAGTTACACCATCAGTCAGTGATTTTCAAAATGCCTTCGCTTTTGAAATAGTGGTACAAATGTAAAGTTATCCCCTTTTTTTTCCAAGTATCCTGGCAAAGAATTTTGATATTTACAGGGCTTGGAGGCTAATTCTTTGTGGCAAAGTAACTTGCCTTTTTGGTAATAATTGAAAGTGGTCTTTGGTAGGGGCGGATTTTTTAGGGTTGAAGGAAGTTAGCTAAACCGATTGAAAACATGATTTTCGTTAGCTAACGAGGAAATAAGTTTTTTAAATCAAAAAAAGTCACTCCTTTGTTTCGTATAAGAAGGCTAAACAACCAATCGACAAACCATGGATGCGCGAAAAATGAAAAAAGTGGTGGCAACAGTCATCGAGAAATTAGAAAAACTGGAACAGGCTGAACTTGCCTCGGAACTGCGGTGGTGTTGGGGAAGCTTTCAGGCTGATGGCAACCCATCGGGATTAGTCAAAGCAGGGGCCTCAGCTCTGCATGTATTGCAAGCCGCTCGAGAGAAAAAGGGAAAGTCAGTAGCCAAGAAATTGGTCGAGGATTTGGAATCGGCATTGGCATAAAAAAAAAGTCCCGCATTTGCGGGACTTTTTTTTTGGTTTTTCGAATCGATTATTCGCCTACTACGACAAATTTAACCTGCGTCTTTACCTCTCTGTGAAGGTCGATGTCAGCAGTAAATTCGCCTGCACCTTCCACTGGAACAGTGATAGCGATTTTCTTTCTGTCGATTTCAAAGCCTTTGGTTGCTAAGGCATCTGAAATTTGTAGCGTAGTTACCTTTCCGAAAATTTTGCCCGTTTCTCCGATTTTCGCCTTGATTTCAAGGGTTGTTTCGGCAATTCTTGCAGCAATATTTTCTGCCTCCGTCTTGATCTTTTCAGCTTTATGTGCTGCTTGCTTGATATTTTCAGCTAGGACTTTCTTGTTTGACCCTGTAGCAAGTACAGCAAAACCTTGTGGGATTAGGTAGTTTCTACCGTATCCTGGCTTTACGCTCACCAAGTCATTTTTGTATCCAAGACCTTTGATATCTGTTTTTAGAATGATTTCCATTTGTAATGATCTTTATTGATTGAACGATACACCGTGAGCCTATTTCAGACCGTCGGTTACGAATGGCAACAAAGCCAATTGTCTTGCTTTCTTAATCGCTTGAGCAACTTTCCGCTGATACTTTGCAGAGTTACCGGAAAGTCTTCTAGGAAGGATTTTCCCTTGCTCGTTTACGAATTTTAAAAGAAAGTTCGGGTCCTTGTAGTCGATATACTTGATACCGTGCTTCTTGAATCGGCAATATTTCTTTCTGATTTCGCCTCTGTTGATAGGTTCGTTTACTAGTGTCATTGGGCTTGCTCCTCCTTAACTTCAGCTTTTTTGTTAAATTCTCCTTTTCTTCTTCTTTGGGCATACACGATCGCGTGTTTGTCCAATACAGTAGTCAGAAATCGCATCACTTTCTCATCTCGTCTGATTTCAATCTCAAACTTTTTGATTAGTGTTGGGTCAGCCATGAACTCTACCAAAACATAAAAACCTGTTGTCTTTTTTTCGATTGGATAAGCCATCTTCTTAAGACCCCAGTTTTCCACATTTATAACATCTGCCCCCTCTTCTTTTAACAAGTTCACAAACTTGTCGACAGTATCCTTCATCTGAACATCAGATAAAACGGGAGTTAAAATGAATACCGTCTCGTAACTTCTTTGGAACATTTTTTAATGTGTTTGTTGGAATTTAAATAAACAGACCGCAAAAGTAGTATAAATCAGCCTACCCTCCAAATAATTATCTAGAATCTAAGGGTATAAATCAAAAAATTATGCAGGATTTTACTTATTCAACCACAAATGAACTGCTTCCTAAATATTGCTTATCCACATAGAGTTTAACTTCATAGTTACCCGGGCCATAGGGACTGCCTTTTTCGTAGAAAAATTCAAGTGTCTGTTCCTTGGTATCAAACCAAAACTCTTGTTTTGCGGTGTAAAATTCCTCTTTTCCTGCCCAATTCGCTATTCCAGAGCCCTTGGCAAGGTCAAAAATAGGGAGTTTGTTGGGGCCTATTACCTGGAGATAGGCTGTTCGAGTTCCTTTCTCTGCCACTGAATTATCAGCGAGCTGAATCAGTACTTGAATCCCCTTGATTTGTTTCTTTTTAAAAGTTTTATTCTTACCATCCAAAGCTTTGCCTCTGGCATTCATTCCAGCCACTCGAATTCCATTCACTTTTAGTTTGGAGGCTTCCGCTACCTTTGTGGCCAATTCCTGTTTTTGTAGATTGATTTGAGTCACTTCTTTCTCTAGCTCAGACTGATTGCTTTTGAGCACTTCATTTTCTGAGGATAACGCTTGAAAACGTTCCTGAAGTTGAAGGATCTCCGCATCCTTTTGAACCAATAGGTTGGAGAGATCCTTGATTCGTTGATTCAATGCGTCAATTTCTCTCGCACTTCGCTGTGTATTGGATTTTTTTTCTTGAATCAATTGGTCTTGCAAAAAGCGAAGTTCCGTGACATTGGCTCCTAATTTTTCCAATTCTTGAATTCGAATCTTCAGTTGTTTCTCCACTGAATCTAATCGGGTACTTAGGATTTGGTTTTCTTCAGTCAATGCTGAGATTTCGGCTGTTTGTTTAGTGCTGTCCAGGTGATCTAGATATAGTTTTGTTCCACTGATTAAGACCAATAGCAACAAAAACACCAAAATTAAGTTTTTGCCTAATTCGGTTTTTGGCGACTTTTGGTCTTTGCTAAACTGGTCCATAATGCAAGGGGATGGAAAAGGGGCTTTATTCGCTGGTTTTTGAGGCAGGTTAGGGGCTCACCTTCTAACAAAACCCTTTCCTAGTCTTTATCAATATCTTTGCCAATTCTTGGATCAAATAGATAAAGTTTATTTACGCAGATTAAGAAGGCATATCTTTCAACCTTATTTTGACTTCCTAAGAATGTCCATCGACTCATTTATATCCTAAAATGAGATCGGTTTTTGGCCCCGAGTAGTTGAAAAATAGGACACCGTAATCAAAAAAATCTAGGCTAAGCTTCACGCTTTCCTCTTTTTGAACTTCTTGCCAGTAAGCATTCATCTCTTCACTGTGGTGAATACCTCCGAGTGCAAGAATCCCTGTGGATTGCATTCGAGGGATGCAAAAAGAAACTATCTCGCGAAACATCGTTTGTGAAAACTCTGGATGGATGACTAAAAAATCGAGTGCATCCAAGTCTTGGAGTACTGCTGTGAATTTTGCTACCGTTACCTCAGGAATTACCCTGGTGTTTGAAGAAAAGGTATCCTTAGAGTCAAAAGAATTCCATTCACTGAAGGTATAGAGATGACCTTTCGTTACTTGATCAAGAAGCCGAGTCACTGCTCCAGTTCCCATCCCTAGTTCGATTACCTGTTTTGCAGCGGTAGTTTGGCAAAAATAGGAACATAGTAAGGCCGCTTTTTTGCGGGGTTTCCATACGGTTCTAGTGATTGGATTTACGGCTGAATTGAAATTTTCAGCACTAGTTGTTCTTTTTCGAGCTGTATTTGAGAAAATTGAAGCACTAAAATCTGCAGCCTTCAAATGGAAATGCTTGGCACTTTTTAAATAGGCAATTAGGTCCTGGTAGCGTGAAAAAATAAATGGGGATTGTTGACTGTAAAGATCTTCTTTTCGAAGCCAATGTTGAAAATAGGCAAATGCAAGGGCAAATGAATTCCGAGACATTAATTTTGAAAGAGGGTGGAAATTAGCTGAAACTCTGGGATGACTATCTCCAAGAGTTTACCATCCATTAATTTCTCAAGGGTAAAGGACCCGCGCATTTTGCCAATTCCTGACTTTAAGTTGCAGCCAGAAACATAGGTATGAAACTCACCTGGCTCCAAAATAGGTTGCTGGCCGACTACCCCATCTCCCTCCACAATTTTTCGACTTTCGGTAGCATCATAAATTTCCCATCGCCTCCTCAACAATTGAACGGTTTGGTTGCTTTTATTTTCTATGCGTACCTTGTAAGTGAATACATAATGGTGCTGCTGCGGATTTGAAAAATCCGGCTGGTAGGTAGTTTCAACACTTACTTGAATTCCTTTGGTAATCGCAGAGACCATGGCATCACTATTTCAAGTACTAAAGGTAGGATTTCTACTTTTCAAACCAACCCTTATCCGATGGATGTTGCCCTAGAACCCACATGGAAAACGGCCTTAAGTCCAATTTTCCAAAGCGAACCCTTTTTGAATCTCACTCAATTCGTCAAGCAGGAGTACCAGCAGCATCGGGTATTTCCTCCTGGTAAGCAGATTTTTTCTGCTTTTTGGCATTGCCCGCTTCCCGAAGTGAAGGTGGTAATTCTGGGGCAAGACCCCTACCACGGAGAAGGCCAAGCCAATGGGCTTGCTTTTTCCGTTGCTGCAGGGGTTCCTTTCCCCCCAAGTTTGCTGAATATATTTAAGGAGCTAAAAACTGATCTAGGGATTCCTTTGCCGGCACATGGAGATCTCAGTGGCTGGGCCTCCCAAGGTGTATTTTTAGTAAATGCTACCTTGACGGTTCGTTCAAATTTGGCTGGATCCCACCAAAACCAAGGTTGGGAGGCATTTACGGATGAGGTGATTCGAACGATTAGCCATGAGCGATCACAGGTTGTATTTTTATTATGGGGGGCATATGCACAGAAGAAGGAAGAATTAATTGATGCGGAAAAGCATTGCGTCCTGAAGGCTCCTCATCCTAGCCCTCTGGCAGCTCATCGCGGTTTTTGGGGATGCAAGCATTTTTCAAAGACCAATGATTACTTGATCGCTACTGGCCAAACTCCCATAGTTTGGTAAAAAAAAGAGGCCCCGTAATATGCGGGGCCTCTTGCTTAGGAGATTCCTTTAAAGAATCTATTCCATCGAATTTTTCCAAACATGGATTCAAATTTATCCAAGGATAACCACAAGAACCAGGCTTTGCCCACCACATGGTCTTCGGGTACGAAGCCCCAGTAGCGCGAGTCGAGCGAATCATGCCTGTTATCGCCCATCATGAAGTAATAATTCTGCTTGAAAGTATAGTTATCCACTTTTTTCCCATCGATGTACAAGGCCCCATCTTTTACTTCTACTTTTTCGTGACCCTCGTATTTTTCTATGGTAAAGGCATACTTTAATACATTGTCAGGGTTCATTTCTAGGGTCTGATCCTCACCAGGTACGAGTAGCGGTCCATAATTATCCCTATTCCAAGGTAGGTTTGCACCATTAGGGAAAATCGCAGACTCTGCTTGACCTTTGGGCTGAAGGGATTTGGTAACAGAGGTCACCACTGGAGAGGATTTAAGTTTTTCAATATTCGGATCTGTAGTCCAAATTAGGTAGCGGCTACCATCTGGAGCAGCATAAAAGCTCTCTTGGTTGATGCCAAAATCCTTCAAAAAATCTGCCGTCAAACTTCTATTGGTCGTAATTTCATAGGAGTACTGCATTTCCTCAGGCTTTGGAGATGCTTTTTGGTTGACAAAAAGTTCTCCCTCCCGAACTTCAATTTGATCGCCAGGAACAGCTACTGCTCGTTTGATGTAATTTGTTTTGAGATCATTTGGGTAGTTGAATTCTACGGGATAGTTAAACACGACCACATCATTGCGCTGCACGGAGGTAAATCCAGGCAGACGGAGATAAGGCAGCTGAACAAGATCTGAATAAGAGGGGATTTCAGTACCCCAAATTTTTTGATGCGTCAGTGGAACCTGCAAAATAGTTTTTGGAATTCTAGTTCCGTAATGCATTTTACTTACAAACAGGAAATCTCCAACCAGTAAGGTTTTTTCCATCGAAGCAGTTGGAATGGTGAAGGGCTCTAGAAGTAGCCAGCGGATTAAAGAGGCTGCAATTACAGCGAATACTAGCGCATCAATCCACTCACGAAATGCCGATTTTTTTGGTTTAGTTTTACTCATTGGTTAGCTGTTGACTTAAAATGATAAGTAATCATCCATCGAAAGTACTCCTTTTTTTCCCAAAATCCATTCCGCAACTTGGATTGCTCCTAGGGCAAATCCTTCCCTGCTGTGTGCTGTATGGGTGATTTCGAGGTCATCAATTCCAGAAGAATAACGAATTCGATGGGTGCCGGGTGCTGGATCGATACGCTTTGCCGTGATTGGCAAAGAGCCTGGACTGTTGGGAGATTCTCCCACCAAGTTCCATGCCTTTAGGTGCGAATAGTGCTTAAGTATCCCTTCAGCCAGGGTGATGGCAGTTCCTGATGGAGCATCCTTTTTTGCTGTATGGTGAATTTCTTCGAGCGTCACTTGGTAGCCACTGGTCTCATTCATGAGCTTGGCAAGGAGTTCATTTACTTTGAAGAATACGTTTACTCCAATACTAAAGTTGGAGGCATAAAAGAAGGTTCCTTGGTGTTGGTGTGTCAAGGCTTCAATCTCTGAAAGTCGGGATAACCAGCCGGTAGTTCCTGAAAGTACAGGGATTCCATTTGTAATTGCCCATCGAATATTTCCGAATGCGGCTTCTGGTTGACTGAATTCGATGGCTACATCGATGGTTTTAGGGTCTAAAGAATTGCGTAATTCTTGGTTTTCCAGATCAACTTTAGCGATGATCTGGTGTCCTCTTTCTTCAGCTAATGCAGCGATTAGCTTGCCCATTTTTCCGTATCCTAGAAGTGCAATGTTCATTACTTGAATTGGAGTGTGAGAGAAAAACCCGTAGTGGAAGAGGCAGAAAGTGTGCCAATTTGCGGGGCTATCTTCAGGGTTAAATCTTCGGAGATGTCAAAACCAGATAGGTGTGCATCTACATTGGCATCTACCAAGTTGAGGGCATAAATACCGAGCATCAGGAGTAGGGTTAGGTCCCTATTTTGCCTCCAATAATCCACATTTCGAACCAATGCTGCGCGGTTTAAGGAAGGAAATGGGTTGGGTTCTCCCTTGTCTAGCGCAAAAAGCGCATCTCGAAAGCGTTCATACCGCTTGTGATTGTACTGGATAAAGTAGACATCTGTAAGTATGCCTGCGTACAGGATCGGTACCTTCCAGGTTTTCCCATTGTAAACTTGGCCGGCTCCAGGCAGCATCGCTGACAGCATGGTCGCTTTCTTTGGATCCTTTGGGAGTAAACTAGGGGAGTCCGCTACTTTCTCCAATTTTTTTGGGCTGGTTTGTGCGCTTGAGTCGGATTGACCATTAGCAGTACCTGTTCCTATTCCCAACATACAGAGCGCTACTAAAAAAGACCAAAGCAGCGTTTTGGAGGGCAGAATAGGAGAGGAAAAGGCAAACACAATTAAATGATTTCTAAGATTTCAAGAATTCTGTTGAGATCCGATGCAGACGTGAAGGGAATTTTGATTTCTCCTTTATTTTTTTGGTTCGCCTTTAAGGCTACTTTGGATCCAAAATGGGAAGCAAGCCGCTGCTGGATTTTTGAAAGTTCATACTTTCGAACAGGGCTGATTTCTGGCTTCGAACTAGGTTTTTCTGGATTTCCTTCATTCAATCCTTTAACCAGAGCTTCTACCTTTCTTACGCTTAGTTCTTCGTCTAGAATTTTCTTAAAGAGTGCAAGTTGCTGGTCTACATCTACAATATTTATCAAAGCGCGTGCATGACCCATGGACAATTGCTGATCTCGAATAGCTGCTTGGATAGTTGGAGGTAGCTTGAGTAAGCGGAGGTAATTATTGACAGTGGTTCTATTTTTCCCAACTCTATCGCCTAGTTCCTCTTGCTTTAAGTTGCATTCAATAAGTAATCTTTGGTAGGATTGTGCGATTTCGAGCGCATTGAGATTCTCACGCTGAATATTTTCTATTAGGGCCATTTCCAGCATTTGCTGGTCATTGGCCTCACGGACATAAGCTGGAATTTTAGTTAATCCCGCGAGCTTTGATGCCTGAAATCTCCGTTCACCTGAAATAAGTTGGTATTCGTTGGGTGCCAGCTTCCGGACAGTGATGGGTTGAATGATTCCTTGCACACGAATTGACTCAGCCAACTCTTGCATGGCCTCCTTATCGAAGTGTAATCTTGGCTGATAGGGATTGACTTGAATTTCTGTTAAAGGGATTTCAAAGATTCCTACTTTTTGAATCTCAGGCAGGATTTCTTGTGATTTACCTTTGGCTGGACTATCTTCCAAAAGAGCTCCTAAACCTCTTCCTAATGCATTTTTTCTTGGGGATTTTGAATCTGACATGATCAATTCTTTGATTTTTGGAGTCCATTTCGTTGTACAACCTCCCCTGCCAAATTGAGGTAGGCGATGGTACCTTTTCCATCAGCATCGAAGGAAACTGCTGGTAGTCCAAAGCTTGGGGACTCGGAAAGTCGGACATTTCGAGGAATAATAGTTTCGAATACCATATTCTTAAAGTGAGTTCGAACCTCCTCTACTACTTGGTTGGAAAGGCGAAGACGGACATCGTACATGGTCAATAAAATTCCTTCTATACCAAGATCTGGATTAAGTCGTGTTTGTATAATCTTGATGGTATTTAATAGCTTTCCTAAACCTTCCAATGCAAAATATTCGCATTGAACTGGGATAATTACTGAGTTTGCAGCAGTTAATGCATTGATGGTGATCAAACCAAGGGAAGGAGAGCAGTCAATGATGATGAAATCGTATTGATCCTTCAACGATGAGATCACTTCTTTCATCTTTTCTTCTCGGTTGTCTACATTGATCATTTCCACTTCAGCACCTACCAAGTCAATATGAGAAGGAACCAGAGATAAATGTTCCAAGTTGGTGGGTAGGATAATGGATTGGATATCCACACCATCTACCATACACTCGTATATACTAGTTTCTATTGATTTGGGATTATGGCCAAGACCTGAAGTTGTATTTGCTTGGGGGTCAGCATCAATAACTAAGGTTTTGAATTCTAAAACAGCGAGACTTGCAGCCAAATTCATTGCTGTGGTAGTTTTTCCAACTCCACCTTTTTGGCTCGCAATGGCAATAATTTTTCCCATGGTGTGTTCGTTACCGGAATTTAGAAATCAATATTAAGCAAATTAAGGTCCATTTTTGGCAGGGCTCTCCTTTTTTTGCAAGGTTTCTAACAAAAAATAAGGTGATTATCCACAAATGCTAAGTCAAATAGCATAAACTCGGATACAGCAACTAGTCGGCAGTTGACCTTTCCAGGCCCACAGCATATTCTTTTAACTAGCAACCCTTAGTTTTGGACAATAGCTGAATAAGCGTACACGTTTAAACCATTCAACTAAACCTTCAGCTATAGAATGCTTAGTGAAGCAGCACTTGCAAGGGATAAAAAAAGGGGGCAGATGATGTGCCCCCTTTTTTTATTTTTTCTTGTTTGCATCTGCAACTTTCATTGCATCTTCTAGCCGTTGTTGGAATTTTGACTTTTTCTTGTCTACATTCTTCACTTTATTTTCTTCCACTTTTTGACGGATTTTAGCATCATCAACAAATAGTTTAATCAAGGCCTGCTGCCCAAATGTAAATATGTTGGACACAAAGTAGTAGAAACTAAGTCCTGCAGGGTAAGAGTTTAGGACAAACATAAACATCACCGGCATGATGTAGCCCAAGTTTTTCATAGGGCCTGTTGCGGTAGTCAACTGGTTATTGAAATGTGCGTATAGCACTTGAGAAATCGTCATCAAAAGGGTAAACAAACTTACGTGAGCTCCATAAAAAGGGATGGTGAACGGGAGCTTGATGAATTCATCATAAGTAGAAAGATCTTCTGCCCACCAGAAGGATTCCTGTCTCAGTTCGATCGCATTGGGGAAGAAGAAGAACATGGCAAATAAGAATGGCATCTGCAACAATAAGGGAAGACAGCCAGATAAAGGGCTCACTCCTAATTGAGAGAAGAGCTTCATTTGCTCCTGTTGCATTTTGGTGGCATCGTCTCCATACTTTTCTTTCAACTCATCAATCTCGGGTTTTATGACCCGCATTTTTGCCATCCCGATATAGGATTTATAGGTTAGCGGGGATAATGCTAATTTGATTAGGAGTACGATCAGGATGATAATAATCCCATAGCTATCAAAGTACTTTTCTAGGAATTCGAACAGGTGTACAACAATGTATTTATTTACCCAGCTCACAAAAAAGTAGCCCATGTCCACATTTTCCTCAAATCCAGGGGTTATGGCTTTTAGGGTTTTGTATTGATCTGGACCAAAATAATAGCTGAGGTTTGCCTGACCGTCTAAGATGGGCAAGGCAAAGCTTGCGTTCATGGAGCGTACAAGAGAGGAATCTGTTGGAGTGCTTTGACTCACTTGTACCTCTTGGAATACAGAATCTGCAATGATTCCGGCAGTAAAAAAACGTTGGGAGAAGGCGATCCATTTTACGGGTTCAGCCACTTTCGCTTCTTCAGGATCATCACTAAGCCCAAGATTTTCATAGCTACCTTCAGCCAGGTAATAATTTACTTGTGTTTTTCTTCTGGATTCCGCAAGGTCTTTTTCTTGGGATTTGATTTCGTCTTTCCAGTCAATTTGGATTGCTTTTGCGGTTAGTATTCCTTGGAGCCCTTGGAATTCAAAACTCTTTGCTAAGGTGTATTCACCTTCTTTGAGCGTGTATTTTTGAATTAATTGTCCTGCTGGGCTGCTAGCAGTAAAAGTTACCGTTTGTTGTTTTACCCCTTCAATATCCTGTGAACTTAACGCCGGCACAAAATACAAGTCATTCAGGTTTACAGGTCCTAAACGGGTGTCAATGGAGTAGTTTATGCTAGTTTGAGCACTATCCAGTAGGTAAAGAGGTTCGTTTTTCCAGCTGGTATAATTTTTAAGAAGAACCTCTTTGATGCTTCCTCCTTTGTTGGAGAGGGTGATTTTGACTACCTCATTCTCTAGGATGAGGGGCTCTTCCTCACCAAGTGTGAAGGGAGCGAGATCACCAAATTTACGTTGACGCTCTAGGTCGAGTAAGCTGTCTGGAATTCCTGCTGTGGGCAAGGTGACGGCTGCTATAGCTGTTGTGGTGGTGGTCGAATCGGCAGAAGTGGCGGTTTCTACAGGCGGAATTTCTGGGCTAGTCGCAAAAAATATCGAGTAGGTGAGAATGACCGCTGCAAAAAGGATCAAACCTGTTGCTTGATTTTTATCCATGTTAGTTGAAGAAGGCTGGGCTTAAGCTCTAGTTATTTGTTATTTTTTTTATCGAGTGCTGCTTGAATAAATTCCACAAACAAGGGTTGTGGTTTCAAAACAGTGCTTTTGTACTCAGGATGAAATTGCACGCCTACAAACCAAGGATGGTTTTTAAGTTCAATAATTTCTACCAATCCAGTTTTAGGATTTTTCCCTGTGGCCACCATGCCTTTGGATTCGATTTGTTCGAGGTATACGTTGTTGAATTCATAGCGGTGTCTATGGCGCTCTTGAATTTTTGTTTTCCCGTAGGCCAAAGCTGACTTGCTGCCTTTTTTGAGATCACAAGCATACGAACCCAGACGCATAGTTCCTCCCATTTGGTCAATTTTCTTTTGTTCTTCCATCAGGGCAATGACAGGATGAGGGGTGTTTGGATCCATTTCGGTGGAATTGGCATGCTCAAGTTTGAGCACATTTCTTGCAAATTCAATCACGGCAACTTGCATTCCTAGGCAGATACCGAAGTAGGGAATCTGGTTTTCCCGAGCATACTTTACAGTGGCGATTTTACCTTCAAATCCTCGCTCACCAAACCCTGGGGCAACTACTATGCCGTCCAACAATTTTAGTTTGGCACTGTAATTTCCATTATTTATTTCCTCAGAAGATAGCAGGATCAGGTTGACCTTGCATTCAGCTGCGGCACTTGCATGTATAAATGACTCTATGATGGATTTGTAGGCATCGGGAAGCGAAACATATTTACCTATTAGTCCTATGGTTACCTCTGCTGTTGGGTTTTTCAATCTGCCTAAAAAGCCTTTCCAGTCTTTCAAGTCTAACTTTGACTTAGGCTTTAAATTGAGTTTGGAAAGTACTCGTTCGTCAAGCTTCTCTTTTTTCATCAAAAGTGGCACGTCGTAAATGGACTCGGCATCCATGGCTTCGATGACGCTGTCCAACTGCACATTGCAAAACAAGGCTAGTTTTCGTTTGACATCAGCAGGTAAAGGGTACTCGGTGCGGCAAACTAATATATCAGGTTGAATACCTGCTTCAAGGAGTTGCTTTACGGAGTGCTGCGTGGGTTTGGTTTTCAGTTCCTTCGCGGCTTTCAGGTAGGGAATGAGCGTAAGGTGTACTACTAGAAAATTCCCAGGACCTAAATCCCATCGGGCTTGTCTTACCGCTTCAATAAAGGGTAAGGACTCTATATCTCCAACGCAACCTCCAATCTCTGTGATGACTACATCGTATTTTCCATCTTGCCCAAGCTTGTAGAAGTTGCTTTTGATCTCATCGGTGATGTGTGGGATTACCTGAACTGTTTTACCGAGAAATTCACCTTTACGCTCTTTAGTGATGACATTGTTGTAGATCCTGCCGGTGGTGATGTTATTGCTTTGGGAGGTTTCTACGTTTAAAAATCGTTCGTAATGCCCCAGGTCAAGGTCTGTTTCCGCTCCATCCTCAGTTACATAGCATTCTCCGTGCTCGTAAGGATTCAAAGTACCTGGATCAATATTTAGGTAGGGGTCAAATTTTTGAATGGTGACACTTAGTCCTCTGGATTGAAGCAATTTGCCCAATGATGCGGCGATTATGCCTTTTCCTAAGGAAGAAGTAACTCCTCCAGTGATAAAAATGTACTTTGTTTTTGAGGCCATAAGAAGCTGTGGAGGGATAGAAATAAGTTGAATTCTTATGGGGTATAAAGGTAGAAAAATTTCATGAATAGGTCTTTATAACCTTGTTGGAATTTTTCAGGAAAAGAAATTGCCCCGCCTTTCAGAAAAACTTAAAAAAATCTGAACTAAAAATCAGAAAGCAATTACTCGGAATCTAGCTGCTAACAACTTGATGGGTTTTGTGTTTTTTCTACATTACCCTTGTACAATAAAAAGTCTTTGTATCAACTTTAAGTTTTTTTTAAGTTGAGAATTCAAAACCCACTTTAATACAAGAATAGTTTACGGGACTTTTTATGATCAAAGTCAGTTAATTAGGTGATATTCCTTTTGTGTTTCTAACTGAATAGATTCAATTTTATTCCTAGTAATATGATTTTTTGTAGTTGTGGTTTGGTAAGACATCATTTATTTGTATTCTTTATAGAAGTATTAATCCAATTCTTGCTTTAGTACATAAATCTCATTCAAATTGTGCGGTTGATTGATCTAATCGTCTTCATTTCCGTTTTTTTTGATGAATGTTGGAGTGATTATTCTCTTTTTTAGTAATTTCATTTTTATGCATGGTTATTATTTAAATCTATGTTTAATCGAAATAAAAAGACTTTTTGTGGATTTGAAAAATGGTTAGTGATAAAAAAAAGAACTCTCCATTATTTTTTTGTTAAAAAATATATGAATCATTTTGGAATAATACTTTTCTCGAACTAAATTGCAAGTCGTTTTTAAACTATAAAAATAAACAAAAGCATGAGAGAATTAATCAAAGAGTCTATCGTAGATCTAAAAAAATCCGATGGATTTGTGTATGTGACCGCTGAAGGAAAAAAAATTGACCTTCATGAAGCTGCGTCACGAGGAATCGCTGTAACACCAGTAAACCCGAGGGATGGAGTAATTAAGAAATTAGAATCTGCAGGTTTGTTTCTTACTGAAAACAAATTCTTAGCAGACCTAAACGAGTTGATTGCTTCCTTGAATGGAACTTCTACAGGTAAGTCTGAAGGGAAACGTAGATCTTTTTCTGACATTGAAAAAGGAAAAATCATGGAAGAATGGAAGAAGGTAGAAGCCGCTGGAAAAAAAACCAAAGCAGCTTTCGCTCGCGAAATTGGTGTGGGTTACCAAACTTTTATCAACTGGTTGAGAGGGTAATCCTCTAAGCAAATTAAACAAAAAAGGACAGCCATCGCTGTCCTTTTTTGTTGCTAGTTGGGTGTATGTAGAGGCAATAATCGAGTACTCATTACTTTTTGTTTCCAAGGGAATTGTGAATGATTTTTTAGGATGGTAGTCTAGATAGATAATCTGTTTATTTTTGCAGCATGCTAGATCAGTCCAACATTCTTACTCTTCTTAAAGAAAAAGGGAAAGTTTACATCAAAGAAGGAAGCGGAAAGATTTTTTCCTTGCGTAAAGGATCCCTTGCTGAGCAAGAACAAGTAGAAGGAGGAATTTACCTGCTATTTGATTTGTTTCAAATCCGAACGCTATGCGTTTCATTTTCTGAGGTTTCGTTGGATATTGTCGAATTTGCTTCCAAGCCTACGATCTATCAAAGTCCAGCAAATCCCATGCTCCCCAAAGGGGCAGTGGTAAATGGATTGGTTCGCTTTTCTTTGATTCGAGAGCCCAACTGGAATAAACTTTTGTTTCAAATCGCCCAACCCGTACTTTTTAGGGAAGAATCAGGAGAGGAGGCAGCGGTACAAACTAGTCTGCCATTCCCGCTTTTCCACTCAGGAACTAAAGAGTTGTTTTTAGGTCCCGAAGGAGAAGTAAAAATACAGAAGGGATGAACTTAAAGGATAGGCTAGATGAACATTCCATTTTTGCCCGTATTGCGAAAGTGGCTGCTAAGGAAGGGCTTGAAACCTATGTTGTAGGAGGCTATGTGCGTGACTTGATTCTGGGACGACCAAGCAAGGATATTGATTTTACCTGCGTGGGTTCTGGGATTCAGTTGGCACAAGCAGTTGCGAAGACCTTTGATGTACATGTGCCCCTGTCGGTATTCAAAAATTTCGGGACAGCCATGCTGAAGTTAGACGACTGGGAGCTTGAGTTTGTAGGTGCTCGAAAAGAATCATATCGGCAAGAATCGCGCAAACCCCTCGTGGAAGACGGTACTCTCCAGGAAGATTTGGAGCGGAGAGATTTCACGATTAATGCGATGGCTATATCCCTGAATTCGGATAACTATGGAGAATTGATCGATCCATTTGATGGGATAAAAGATTTAAAGTCCAAGCAGTTAAAAACCCCCTTACAACCAGGAATTACATTCTCTGATGATCCGCTACGCATGATGCGCGGGGTGCGGTTTGCCGCGCAACTTAATTTTGATATCGAGTCAGAAACTTTTTTTGCATTATCCACAAATGCTTCCCGACTTCAAATCATTTCGGCGGAGCGGATCATTGATGAACTCAATAAAATAATCCAAACCCCAAAGCCTTCCTATGGATTCAAACTGTTGTTTGCCTCCAAGCTCTTGCATGAGTTTTTTCCTGAAATGGTCGAGCTCCAAGGGGTTGATTCTGTAGACGACAAATCGCATAAAGACAATTTTTACCATACGCTCCAAGTATTGGACAACCTCTGTCAAGCCTCAGATAACCTATGGCTTCGCTGGGCGGCAATTCTTCACGATATCGCCAAGCCTGCCACCAAGCGATTTCATCCAAAGGTAGGCTGGACCTTTCATGGGCACGAAGACAAAGGGGCACGGATGACGCCAGGGATTTTTAAGCGATTGAAACTTCCCATGGATGAGCGGATGAAGTATGTACAGAAGCTGGTCCGACTTCATTTAAGACCTATTGCCTTGGTAAAAGATGAGGTGACAGACTCAGCCTTGCGGAGGTTGCTTTTTGATGCGGGGGATGATATTGATGATCTGATGGCCTTGTGTCGAGCAGATATTACCTCCAAAAATGACAAGAAGGTTCAGAAGTACTTGGATAACTTTGGTCGGGTAGAGGAGAAGCTCAAACAAGTGGAAGAAAAAGACCAGGTTCGTAATTTTCAGCCGCCAGTGAGTGGAGAGGAAATTATGGATACCTTTGGGATTTCACCTTCAAAAATCATTGGAGATATAAAAGAAGAAATCAAAGAAGCTATATTGGAGGGTCGAATCCAAAATAACCCGGAGGAAGCCCGAAATCTAATGCTTCAAATTGCCCAAGAAAAAGGACTTTACCCCATTCAAAAACCTTAAATACTAGTTCAGTCATGATGAAAATTGCAGTTTTCGTTTCCCTATTCACGCTTAGCATCGGTACAGCCATGGCTCAAACAGCAGCGGACTCTATCCCTAAGTTTGACCCTAAAGTAAAAAGTGCCTTGAATATGTCGGATCAAATGGTGTACCAGGCAGCACTCCGCTACAGCGACTTGGCAATCGCTAAACAAAAGCTTTACGATCTGATGGCAAGAAATCCAGAAGATCTCCGCTACATGGAAGCTTTGGGTAGCTTGTATTTCGAAGAGGGCCAAAATGCTTCTGCAGCATTGGTGGCCATGGATATTTTGAAAATCAACGATAAGAATGTAGGTGCTTTGGAAATTGCTTCGTACTCCTTGGAGCAATTAGGAGCCTTTGATCGTGCCCTTCCGTATTATGAAAGCCTACACCTCTTGACGGGTGATAATTTTAGTTTGTATAAGTCGGCCTACCTTCAGTATTCCATGAAGCGGTATGCCGAAGCAATGAATTCCTTGACTATGCTCATGAAGGTGGCTAAGGCGGATGAAAAAATTGGTTTTGCTATCTCCGAGGCAGAGACTCAGCAGGTGGACATGAAAGCGGCGGCACTCAACTTGAAGGGCTTGGTGTATTTGGATCAAAACTCAAAGGTGGAAGCCAAGGCGGCATTCAATGAAGCCCTTGCAATTGAGCCTACATTTACCCAGGCTAAGGAAAATTTGGTTAAGACGAATTAATCTCCAAAAAGAATAAAAAACAGTCTGTGAATTTTATCTGTCAACAGCTAACAGTCTACTGTCGACAGCCGATTCGTTTGGTATAAAGCTTAGAACCCAAATTTTAACACCTTTTTCATGTGCTGAACATAATTGATTGTGGTCCGTGGACCGTTGACGGTTGACAAATCGTCAACAGCTAACAGTCTACTGTCGACAGCCGATTCGTTTGGTATAAAGTTTAAAATCCAAATTTTAACACGTTTTTCATGCGCTAAACAGAATTGTCCGTGGACTGTGGACCGTTGACAAATCCAAAGTCAATTTTAAAAGGTGGAGCCGAAAGAGATATCGTCCATGGTGCTGTCTAGCAACTTTCCTTTTTCACATTTCAGCACCCGGTAGGGGTATTTCCGGAGGAGTTCGTGATTGTGGGTTGCCATCAAGATGGCT
>CAMBMU010000002.1 GCA_945868725.1 Spirosoma fluviale | reverse complement strand
GTGAGATATAAATACTTGTTTAGTAAGTCTCCATGGCGATTTTCTTCTGCAGTCCAGGCTTTGGACCAGCGTACCCATCCGGAAGGAGAGAGCAAGCTTCGCTCCACATTGATTCCTTCCAATAAGTTGAAGTAGGTTTGGTAGGAAGGTAAGGCTTCCTCGGTAACCAGATTGCCTATCAAAGAAGTTAATACCGTATCAGGAATCCCTGCTGCTCGTTGCTGGAGAAGCTTGACATCTTCCATCGCCTCTGGATTGGCAAAGTCGGGCAAAAAGTCAGACGGCTGCCAGCAGTCTTCCGGATCCACAAGTACAGTATCTACGGCATGGCCAACAAAGTCATCCAATTGAGAGATGACCTCCATGTTTTTTTCCAGTTCGTAGTTGATTTCTTTCGAGTTCATAGTATCCGTTTATTATATAGCCCTTTTAAGGCAGTTTGAAGGTACACGTTAGATTGCAATTTTTTTCAAAAATAATCCATGGCGGTAAGCTATCTCCATGAGTGGTCAATTCAAGGGAGGTTAAGGAAATAAAAAGCGGCCTTTTCACCCTGGTTTCGGCATTTTTATCGCTTCTTTTTGAAAGGAGGTTTATCCGTATGTACATAAGACGGAAAGACCTGTAAAGGTTCAAAAAAAACACGATTGCGTTCCTGCTTAAGGAGGAGAAGGGTCAACTAATTTTTGAGGGATTCAATATTTTTTTAGCAGGTGTAAAGGGCAGCAATTCTTTTTCCCATCGCTTTGTTGCGAGTTCGAGCCTTCTTTCTTTACAAGCTTTTGGTGATAATTTTATTGGTTTGGGTTCTAAAAGGAAGTATCTTCCCTACCTATATTTTCGAATGATTATGAATAAATTCTTTCTGTTAGTTGCTCTTTGTGCTGCCCTTGGTTCTTGTGCTTCGGTGAAGCAGGCGCCTGACTATTCCAAACTTACGGCTGAAGAGCGATTGCAAGCAGCTACTCAAATCGCCCAATCTACAATTATGGTGGATGGACATGTGGACCTTCCTTACCGCATGAAGGTGGGGGGATTTACACTGAAGCGAGAAGTGTTGGATGTATCGGTACGAACTCCGGATGGTAATTTCGATTACCCCCGAGCTAAGGCAGGGGGGCTGGATGCGCCGTTTATGTCTATTTATATTCCAGCGGCCAATCAAGCTATCCCAGGTGCTTCAAAAGCACTTGCCGACACCTTGATTGCGATGACCGAGCGGATAGCGGCAACTTTTCCAGATAAGTTTGCCATGGCCTACAGCCCTGAGGATGTGCGCGCTAATTTTGCAAAAGGACTTATTTCGTTTCCCATGGGTATGGAAAATGGAGCAGGTATTGAGGATGACCTAGCCAATGTGGCTTATTTTCACCGCAGAGGGATTCGCTACATCACGCTTACGCATGGCAAAGACAACCTAATCGGCGATGCAAGCTACGACACTACAGCTACGCACGGTGGCTTGAGTGACTTTGGAGCAAAGGTGGTTGCTGAGATGAATCGCCTCGGAATAATGGTTGATTTGAGTCATGTCTCGGACAATACCTTTCGAGACGCACTTGCGGTCACTAAGGTACCGGTCATCGCCTCGCATTCTTCCGTGAGGAAGTTTACTCCAGGCTTTGAGCGCAACATGAGCGATGAATTGATCCAAGGCCTCGCAAAGAATGGAGGAGTGATGATGATTAATTTTGGTGGAGCTTTTCTGGATTCTGCCTATACGGAAGGCACAGCCCAGGTGAGAGAACATGTGGTCAATTGGTTGGCGGAAAATAACCTTTCTCGATCAGACCCTCGGGCACAACAATACATCCAGGAGTATACGGCTAAGTTTACTCCCTTTCCGACTGTGGAGCGGGTAGCAGATCACTTTGACCATGTGGTCCGATTGGTCGGCATTGATTACGTGGGCTTGGGATCAGATTACGATGGGGTGGGAGATTCCTTGCCGACGGGCTTGAAAGACGTTTCCATGTTCCCCAACCTCTTTTCGGAGTTGCTCCGAAGGGGATATTCAAAAGAAGACTTAGAAAAAATCTCCTACAAAAATATATTTAGAGTCTGGCAAGCAGTGGAGGATTTTGCTGCAAGCCAAAAGTAGGGTGCCTAATGAGGTCTAGCTTCAACTAGCCTTCCGGTAGGCAGGCTTTGCGCGAGGATTCTCTTTTTTTTCTCGCAAAGAAGAGAAGCCGCAAAGAGAACTGCTTGGAGAATGAATACTTCGCGTCCTGTTTGGTAGTTGGGTTTTGCGTGAGTATTATCTTTTCTGATTATCCGCTTTTTCACCACTAACCAGAGAAAAAAAGTTTTGAGGTTCAATTAGGTGAGCAGTGGACCGTTGACTGCCTGTGGGCCGTGGCCCGTGGTCTGTCAACGATTATCCGCAGTTTTAAATAGGCGAGCTGAGCTACTGGCATGATTGCGGATAATCATATTATCTTTTTTTCTCGCAAAGAAGAGAAGCCGCAAAGAGAACTACTTGTAGAATGAAAACTTCGCGTCCTGCCTGGTAGGCAGGCTAGTTTACCCAAAAGAATTTTTTTGCGTTTTTTTAACAAGAGGCCTTCCACTTTTTGGTAGGAAGGGTTCTTGGTAGTTTGCAAGAGGGCCTTTCCTAGGTAGTTTTCAGTGCGTAAAAGGCAGAGTTTCTTCTAGTTTTTCCGTCAAAAATTCATGATTTAAGTCAGTTTTTAACCTTTTTCAGACAGAATGACGTAAATTCTAGTTTGGAGGTCAATTTGATGCTTCCCGGAAAGAAAAGCAGTTCAACCTACTAGACCAGAAGAAGAGGCATGGATTTTAAGCAGTTTACCACCAAATCTCAAGAGGCGATACAGAAAGCTGCTGAACTCGCTCAAGCTTCTGGGAGTCCAGCCATTGAAACTTCTCATTTGCTTAAAGGGATTTTTTTGGAGGACGAAAACGTCTCTCAATTTCTGATACAAAAGTTGGGTGCTAGCCAGCAACTGCTCAACCAAAAACTAGACGAAGATCTTCAAAAACTTCCCAAGGTGAGTGGAGGAAATGCACAGCCTTATTTGTCTTCTTCTACAAATCAAGTGCTGATCAAGGCAAAGGATTACTTGAAGACTTTTGGAGATGCGTATGTGGCCATCGAGCATTTGCTCTTGGCATTATTGGCTGGGAACGATCCCGTGGCTCAGTTGTTGAAGAATCAGGGAATTACTGAAAAAGCGCTCCTAGAAGCGATTAAAGAACTTAGAAAAGGAAATAAGGTGACTGATCCAAACGCAGAAAGTACGTATAGGGCTTTGGAAAAATATTCCATAAACCTTAATGAATTGGCCAAAAAGGGAAAGATAGATCCTGTCATTGGTCGGGATGAAGAAATTAGACGCGTCTTGCAGATTCTTGCTCGACGTACCAAAAACAATCCCATCCTACTCGGTGAGCCGGGGGTAGGGAAAACCGCGATTGTGGAAGGCTTGGCCCAGCGGATTGTGTCTGGAGATGTACCGGAAAATTTAAAGTCCAAAACTTTAATCTCCCTAGACATGGGTCTGCTTGTGGCAGGCGCCAAGTACAAGGGCGAATTTGAAGAACGACTTAAGTCGGTGATCAAAGAAGTGACCGATGCAGAAGGGGAAATAATCCTGTTTATTGACGAAATCCATACCTTAATTGGAGCTGGAGGTGGAGGAGAGGGGGCAATGGATGCAGCCAACCTGCTTAAGCCGGCACTCGCTCGTGGAGAGCTACATGCGATCGGAGCCACTACGCTTAAGGAATATCAAAAGTACATCGAAAAGGATAAAGCCTTGGAGCGACGCTTCCAATCCGTGATGGTGGATGAGCCCGATGCGGCAGATGCCATCTCCATCCTGAGGGGAATCAAGGATAAATACGAGTTGCACCACGGTGTGCGTATCAAAGATGATGCGGTCATAGCTGCGGTGGAACTCTCGCAGCGCTACATTTCAGATCGCTTCTTGCCAGACAAGGCCATAGACTTGATGGATGAGGCTGCGGCCAAGCTGCGCATGGAAATTGACTCCCTTCCTCAGGAATTGGATGAGCTCAACCGTCGGATCATGCAGCTTGAGATTGAGCGTGAGGCGATCCGTCGTGAAAACAACAAGGATAAGGAAGTGGTCTTGAGTAAAGAAATAGCGGACCTGGGAGAAAAGCGACAATCGGTAAAAGCAAAGTGGGAGAGTGAAAAAGCAGTTATTCTCGGCATTCGGCACGAGAAAGAGGCCATTGAAAAGTTAAAAATCGAAGCTGAACAAGCGGAGCGAGCAGGTGACTTTGGCAAGGTGGCCGAGATCCGATACGGAAAAAATGTGGAGGCAGAGAAGTTGCTGGAAGGCTTCAAAACTCAGTTGGCCGAGATGCAAGCAGGCTCCCCGCTACTCAAGGAGGAGGTAGACCAAGAAGATATTGCTGCGGTGGTGTCCAAGTGGACAGGTATCCCTTTGATCAAAATGATTCAATCCGAACGGGAAAAATTGCTCCACTTGGAAGATGAGTTGGGTCGACGGGTAGCAGGACAGCAGGAAGCGATTGTAGCACTTTCCGATGCCGTGCGTAGAAGTAGGGCAGGATTGCAGGACCCAAGACGACCTATAGGAAGTTTTATTTTCATGGGAACCACCGGGGTAGGTAAGACCGAGCTTGCTAAAGCATTAGCCGAATACCTATTCAATGATGAGAATGCCATGGTTCGCATTGACATGTCGGAATACCAAGAACGACATGCAGTAAGTAGGCTGGTGGGAGCTCCTCCAGGCTATGTGGGCTATGAGGAAGGCGGACAATTGACTGAGGCGGTCCGAAGAAAACCCTATTCCGTAATCCTTCTAGATGAAATCGAAAAGGCCCACCCGGATGTGTTTAATATTCTGCTTCAGGTGCTCGATGATGGACGGCTTACCGACAATAAGGGTCGTTTGGCCAACTTTAAGAACACGATCATCATATTAACCACCAACATTGGTTCGCACTTGATTCAGGAGCGCTTTGCAGAAATGGAGGATTGGAATAAGGAGGAGGTGCTCGAAAAGACCAAAGCAGAAGTTTTCGACTTGCTTAAGCAGACTGTTCGCCCAGAGTTTCTCAACCGAATCGACGAGACGATCCTCTTTGAGCCACTCAACAAGCAGGTGATCCGCAAGATTGTAGACATCCAGTGGCGGGAGATTCAAAAGCGATTGTCGGATTCGAATATTGAAATTGAGGCTACGACAGAGGTGCTGGATTACTTGGGAGAGGTAGGTTTTGACGCCAATTTTGGAGCAAGGCCACTCAAGCGAACCATGCAGCGCTTGATTTTGAACGAGCTGTCCAAGCAGATACTGGCAGGTTACATTAAAAATGACGCGACGGTACTTGTGGATTTGGATGCCGAAAAGCAGGTGTATTTCAAGAACCTAGGTGCTGAAGTGGGCCTGTATTAAATTCTTGAATGGATAAAAAAAGAGGCCCCGCGCGCAATTTGCAGGGCCTCATTTTTTATCCTCCTATCCACTCGAGGTAATTGCCTGAATGGATTACGTCAAAACTTGCCTCTGGATAGGCATTTTTCCATCCTATTGGGGCTTTTGGAGACTTATTCAAGTTGTATTTGAATTCATAGCTACGGATAGTGTCTCCTTCCGTTTCCACCCAATCAAGTTCCTGTTGATCATAGGTGCGCCAGAAATAATTTGTGCAATGGAGCTGCGTGTAATTTTGAAATTTGATTCGCTCCGCTGCTAAATAATTTTCCCATAGTTCGCCAACATCTGCCCGGAGGTTCAACTTGTTAAAATTTTGGATTAAGGCATTTCTAACCCCGTTATCATAGAAATACCATCGGTTATTTTTGACAATTTCTTTACGGAGATTTCTGTTGAATCCACTTATTCGATAGACCACAAATACTTTGGAAAGCATGTCTAGGTAGCGTTCTACCGTGTTTTTAGACATTCCCAGCTGCCTGCCTAACTCTTCGAGTGACACTTCTTTTCCAATTTGAAAGGCTATCAATCGCAGTAAAGAGTAGAGTTTGTGCGAGTTTCTGACCCCATCCACTTTTAGAATATCCTTCAATAAGTAGTCATTCATGAGTTGATACAGGTAGGCTTCCTTATCCTTCCATTCAGAATACTGGCTCAGTTCTGGATATCCTCCAAAAATCAATCGTTCTTCTCTGTTCTCTTGGGTTGTTTTGAAATCTTCAACTTTAGAAAACTCCAATTGCCCCAGAGGGAATAGATTTAAGGTGCTCATTCTTCCAACTAGGGGCTCGCCGGCTTGCTGATGCAGATCAAATGCCGAAGAACCAGATGCAATCACACGGATTCCTTCAATCGTGTCTACAATCAACTTGAGAATCATTCCAATATTTGGTATGTGTTGGGCTTCATCAATTACCAGAAGTTTCTTTCCTTCGAGCAATCGAGAATAATTCGCCACTGACCGTTCTTGAATTAGTGCAGCATCCAGTACATCTTCCCCATTTAATTTGAGAATTTCTTCAGCCTTAAAAGCTTTCAAGTAATTCCGAATAAATGTAGTTTTCCCAACCCTTCTTGGGCCAATAAGCATCAGCACCTTGTTTGGCCGAAGGTTCTTTTCAAAAATAGATTGGATGCTTCTTGGATAAATTACCATTTGGTAAAGGATTACTAGGGAAAACCGACACGAATTTGGACAATAAATTTAAGATAATAAAACTAAACTGACGGAATTTAGCTAAATACCGTCACTTGACTGACGCAATTTAGCTAAATTCCGTCAATCACCTCCTTTTTGAACTCTATTCCCTTAGTTCTGTTTCTACTAAAAACCCATACCAATGCTCCTTACTTCTTCGGATGCTCCTAGTCAAATTTGGCAGACTGTACTCCACGAGTTGCGCCGTGGTGCCTTGGATCCAAAGCACCCTTTTCGCTTCCTAACTTTAGCGACTGCTGGGACCAATTTTCCACAGGTGCGAACGGTAGTGTTGCGGGAGCTCAGTTCAAGCGTAGAATTTTTAGTGTATACAGACTATCGAACTGCCAAAGTTCAGGATTTACTGAAAATCCCTCGAGTGAGTTTGCTTTTCTACCATCCAAAAAAGCAAGTGCAAGTACGGGTCAAGGCTCTTGTTACCCTTCATATAGATGATGAACTTGCTCAGGAACATTGGAAGCGCATTTCCGAGAAAAGGCAATCGGAGTACAAAAGTGGGCTTGTTCCAGGTACGCGGATTGAAAAGCCTGAGTTGGGATGGGAGGCACAGGAGGATAATGCATATTTTTCCGTATTGAAATTTAGTCCTCTTTCGATAGAAGTACTTCAATTGGGAAAGGAAGGCCATTTACGGATACAGTTTGAGCTGACTTCTGGTTGGCAAGGAAACTGGTTGGTACCCTAAGCAAGGCAAAAAAAAAGTCCCGAAGTGCTCGGGACTTTGATAGGAGTTAAACCTTCATGATGTCTACCTCTTTTTTAGAGAATAGTTCATCTATTTTTGCAGAGTAGGTATCTGTAAATTTTTGAACCTGTTCTTCTGCATGTTTGATTTCGTCCTCTGAGGCACCCTCTTTTTGAAGTTTGCGTAAGGATTCATTGGTTTCTTTCCTCACGGAGCGAATGGATATTTTTCCTGTTTCACACTCTGACTTTGCGCTTTTAACCAGGTTAATTCTTCTCTCTTCCGTCAATGCGGGAATGGTCAGGATGATGATTTCTCCATTGTTTTGAGGGGCCAGACCCAAGCTAGCATTGATGATGGCCTTTTCAATTTCGGAGATGAGATTTCGCTCAAAAGGTTTGATGGCAAGGGTTCTTGCATCAGGTGTAGTAACAGAAGATACCTGGGATAAGGGTGTGGGAGAGCCATAATACATCACAAAAACCCCATCTAATAAGTTGGGCATGGCCTTGCCTGCCCTGATTTTTACTAATTCTGAAGCCGTATGGTCAATAGCTTTTTGCATCAATTCCTTGGCTTCGTCCAAATACAATTCGATTTCTTCCATGAGTCTGGTTCGGTTTATACAGTAATCAGCGTTCCTATTTGTTCTCCCTGTACCAGTTTGACTAGGTTCTCAGACTTATTCATGTCAAACACGATGATGGGGAGGTTATTTTCTTGGCAAAGTGTAAAAGCAGTCATGTCCATGACATTGAGGTTTTTCTTGTAAACCTCTGTGAAGGTGATGTTTTGGTATTTTGTGGCGGTGGCATCCTTTTCTGGATCCGCGGTATAGACTCCGTCCACACGTGTTCCTTTCAGCACCACATCGGATTCAATTTCAATGGCTCTCAGTGCAGCGGTAGAGTCCGTAGTGAAATAAGGGTTGCCGATCCCTGCACCGAAAATCACAATTCTGCCTTTTTCAAGGTGACGAATTGCTCTTCTACGGATAAATGGTTCACAAACGCTTTCAATTTTGATTCCAGACATCAATCGGGTAAAGAGTCCAATCTGTTCCAATGCACTTTGAAGCGCCATCGCATTAATAAGTGTTGCGAGCATGCCCATGTAGTCGCCTTGAACTCGATCGATGCCAGACTTTTCAGCTTGTACGCCTCTAAAAATATTACCTCCTCCAATGACAATGGCGATTTCCACGCCCATGTCCTTTACTTTTTTAATTTCTTCCGCGTATTGCTGTAAGATTGATGAATCAATGCCGTATTTTTTTTCGCCCATTAGAGATTCTCCACTGAGCTTGAGCAGAATGCGTTTGTATTTCATGTATGGGTAGGGATAGCTTGGATTTATTGGTTTTGGCTAAAGTGGAAAACTGACTTTAAAATCAATTTTCCGGAACTGCTGATTGGCTGAATTTGTGAATCAACCCAGCAAATATACTTTCTTCCTTTTAGAAATTTGAACCTGAAGTAAAAATGAGGCTAGATTCTCCTGTTAATTTGGAAAAAGACGCAAAACAATTAGAATTGGATGAGTACCTGGTTTTTTTCTACCGATTGTTTGAGCGAGACGTTCACCGCTTTCACAATTCCTTCACCAGGGGACTTGATGCTATTTTCCATTTTCATGGCTTCTAGGATCAGTACTACATCTCCTTTTTTGACCAAATCTCCAGGGGCTACCTTCAGATCCAAAATTAGGCCTGGCATCGGTGCTTTGATTTCCTTGAGACTATCAGAACCTGCGGAATTCATTCCCATTTTCTCCAGCAGCAAGTCAAACCGGTCCTTTAATTGGAGGGTGGTTGTTTTGTGGCCCAATCGGATTTGTAGGGTTTTTGCCTCCAGATCAATGGATAAGAGTTCTGCTTCTAGGGATTGAGCACCTTGGATGAGGTGAATTTTGCGGTCGCCCATCCATTTGAGGTCCCAGGTGATGGATTGCTTGTTGACGCGAGTTTCGCCCCTATTTTTTTCTACCGAATAGGTAGTGTCTTGAAGGATAACTGAAAACATTCTTGCTAATTTGCTTTTCCAACTAAAGTAGCCAAGGCTTGGCTCCTTAGAATTTCTTCAAATATGATTCAAAAACCTGTTTGTCCAAAAATTAATTTAAGAACCTCAATCTCTGCACTCGTACTACTTTGCTTTTTGTGGGGTTTGGAGGGATGTAAATCAAAGGCGGTGCTGTCGGCAGATGAGTCAGAAGAGGTAGATACGCTACTTGCAGAGGAGGGGATTTTTTGGGGTCTATCGGATGAATTACCCTATCAGGCTTCTGCTACGCGAACTATGGACTTGCTTCACATGGATTTGGATCTGCGGTTTGACTGGAAAAATCAGCAGGTAATTGGCAAAGCTAAACTTCGTTTAACGCCTTATTTCTATCCGCAAAAAATAGTGGTCTTGGATGCGCAAGATTTTGAGTTTGGGCGAGTGGCGCGAATGCATAACGGACAGCTAGAGACCCTTTCTTACCGCTATGACAATCAAGAAATCCAGATTTACTTGCCTGAGGAGGCATCCGTTGGGGATACTGTTGAATTAGAAATTAATTATGTGGCTTTTCCAGACCGTAATTCTGGAGGAGGCTCGGCTGCGATTAGCGATACGAAAGGGCTGTACTTTATCGATCCCATGGATACGATCCCAGGTAAGCCAACCATGCTTTGGACACAGGGCGAGACGCAGCACTCGAGCAAGTGGTTTCCAACGATTGACCGGCCCAACGAGCGCCTCACGCATGACATTTGGATGACCGTGCCCGATAGCATGGTATCCATCAGCAATGGGCGCCTCATGCAACAGGAGTCCTTGGGAAATGGCATGCGAGAAGATTACTGGAAAATGGACCTTCCTCATGCACCGTACTTGGTGGCGATTGCGGTCGGTGATTTCGCAAAAGTGACGGCTTCCCATGGGGGATTGCCTTTGGGGTATTATGTAGAAAAAGGATTTGAAAAAGGTGCTGCGAAGGTTTTTGCTTCCACCCCGGAAATGATCAGCTATTTTGAATCGAGGCTAGGAGTACCATTCCCTTGGCAAAAATACGATCAGATCGTCGTTCGAGACTTTGTGTCTGGTGCCATGGAGAATACTACGGCATCCATTTTTATGGAAGAACTGCTGTTAGATGAGCGTGAGGCTTTGGATTCAGAATGGGATTACATCATAGCTCACGAACTTTTTCACCAGTGGTTTGGGGATTTGGTTACGGCCGAATCCTGGTCCAATCTTACCCTGAATGAGGCCTTTGCGAATTACAGCGAATACTTGTGGAATGAAAAGCGCTACGGTCAGGATCAGGCAGATTTAAAGTTGGTGGTGGAGAAAGAGGGATATTTTGCCGAAGCAGAGACGGATCCGAAAAAATTGATTCGGTTTAACTATGCCGATGCTGAGGATCTCTTTGATGCACACAGTTACAATAAAGGGGGTTTGGTGTTACACATGTTACGACGTCAGCTGGGGGATGCTGCTTTCTTTAAGGGATTGAATTTGTATTTAACTCAGCATGCTTTTCAGTCAGTGGAGGCACATGACTTGCGACTAGCCATGGAGCAGGTTAGTGGGCAGGACTTGAATGGGTTTTTTAACCAATGGTTTTTTGCAAAGGGACACCCAGAGTTGGAAGTTGAGGTCGACTATTCGCAGCAGGAAAATCTACTACTTCGTTTTTCACAAGTTCAGGACAGTCTTGACTACCCAGTTTTTCAATTGCCCATCACCCTCAGTTGGTATGAGGGGGAAGTACGGAAAACCAAAATAGTTCAAGTAACAAAAGCGCAGCAGGAGGTGGCCTTGGAAAATGGCTATCCAATCTCTTTGGTCTATGTAAATGAGGGGCAGGAAATAGTAATGAAGGGCAATCAAGTGTTGAGCAATGCCCAGTACCTGCGTCAATTTAAGGAATCCCAATTGGGGGTAGCGCGGTATGCCGCATTGGATAGTTTGGTTTCGCGTGATGCTGCAGTAGAATTGGCGGTTGTATTGCCATTGGCTCTAGAAGATTCCTTTGCTGCGATTCGTGAGCGCGGGCTTTCGTTGTTGCAGGGCGGTGAACAATGGAAGGAAGCCCTAGCTGAATTGGAGGAGAAAATTTACCGATTAGCAGAGGAAGATCCGAACAATAAGGTTCGAGCGGGGGCCTTGGAGGTGCTTACCGAATGGAACCCTTCTGGGTACCGGGGGGCATTTACCCGTTTGGCTCGAGATCCTTCCTACTTAGTTTCGGGGGCGGCATTGATGGGTTTGGCTCGTGTTGCAGATCCGGCGGTGGAGCTTTCGTGGATGGAGGCCTTTGAAAGGGAGTCTAATTTTCGAATCGCGGTAGCCTTGGCAGAATATTACATTTCGAATAAGGTACCTGGCAAAGGACTTTGGTTTGAGCAGACCTTTTCCAAGTTGAGTGGAGAGGGCTTGTATTATTTTATGGGGTATTACGGGAGTTATTACATGGATGTGGAGGTTTCCGAAAAGGGAAAGGCCCTTCGCCAATTAGTTGCTGTTTTGGAGGGCAATTCAAAGGAATTCTTGCGATTAGGGGCCTTTCAAACTTTGTTGGGTTTTGTGATGGAGGAAGGTGTGTTGGATAAAATGGTGGCGATAGCAGAGAAGGAACAGTCTGAGGACTTGCAATCCTATTATTCGTATTACTTAGAATTACTTAAAGAGGAAAATTAATTCCTTGATTTCTAAAAGATTGAGGGGTGTTTGGAGAATTTTTTTCCAATTTTCAGGAACTCACTTTGATACTTTAATAAAAGGCTATAATTTTGCAGTCCGTTAAAGTTCCTAGGGGTAAATAGCCTACAATTTTAGCGCAGTTGGGGGAATACCAAAGCGGCCAACTGGGACGGACTGTAAATCCGTTGACTTAAGTCTTCACAGGTTCGAATCCTGTTTCCCCCACGACTTGCAAAAAAACAAATTTATTTTGTACTTTTGCAGGGCAAAAAAAGTAACCGAGCAATCGGGAACAAGCGGGAGTAGCTCAGTTGGTAGAGCGGCAGCCTTCCAAGCTGCAGGTCGCGGGTTCGAGCCTCGTCTCCCGCTCTGTACTTTCCGAAGTACACTGCGTAGTGAAAGCCGACGTAGCTCAGGGGTAGAGTACTTCCTTGGTAAGGAAGGGGTCACGGGTTCAATTCCCGTCGTTGGCTCAACACAGAATTTATTATCTAAACATATTTTAAAACTTAAACTGAGGATTTTCAAGCATGGCAAAAGCTAATTTCGACCGTTCCAAACCGCACGTTAACGTCGGAACCATTGGACACGTAGACCATGGTAAGACCACCTTGACTGCAGCCATCACCACGGTATTGGCAAAGAAGGGTCTTTCTGAATTACGAGATTTCTCTTCTATTGACAACGCTCCAGAAGAGAAAGAAAGAGGTATTACAATCAATACTTCACACGTAGAATACCAAACTGAAAAGAGACACTACGCACACGTAGATTGTCCTGGTCACGCGGATTACGTGAAAAACATGGTAACAGGTGCTGCTCAAATGGACGGTGCTATCCTTGTGGTAGCAGCGACAGACGGACCAATGCCACAAACTAGAGAGCACATCCTATTGGCTCGCCAAGTAGGTGTACCTCAACTAGTAGTATTCATGAACAAAGTGGATATGGTGGATGATCCTGAATTGTTGGAGTTAGTAGAAATGGAAATCAGAGAATTGCTTTCTTTCTACAGCTTTGATGGGGATAACATTCCTGTGATTGCAGGATCTGCACTTGGTGCATTAAATGGTGAAGACAAGTGGGTAGATGCAGTAATGCAATTGATGGATGCGGTTGATAACTACATTCCTATACCAGAGCGTTTGATCGACAAGGATTTCTTGATGCCAGTTGAAGACGTATTCTCTATCACCGGTCGTGGTACAGTTGCTACAGGCCGTATCGAAAGAGGTGTAGTCAACTCTGGTGAGCCAGTTGAGATCATTGGTATGGGTGCAGAAGGCTTGAAGTCTACTGTAACTGGTGTGGAAATGTTCCGCAAGATCTTGGACAGAGGTGAAGCAGGTGACAACGTAGGTTTATTGTTGAGAGGTATTGAAAAAGCACAAATCAAGCGAGGCATGATTATCTGTAAGCCTGGTACTGTGAAGCCGCACTCTCACTTTAAGGCTGAAGTTTACGTTCTTTCTAAAGAAGAAGGTGGACGTCACACTCCATTCTTCAACAGATATAGACCACAGTTCTACCTTAGAACTACTGACGTAACTGGTGAGATCACGCTACCAGCAAACGTAGAAATGGTAATGCCTGGTGATAACGTGACTATCGAGGTAAACTTGTTGTCTACAGTAGCACTAGAAAAAGGTTTGAGATTTGCGATCCGTGAAGGCGGTCGTACCGTAGGTGCTGGTCAGGTGACTGAAATTCTCGACTAATTACCCTTAACTAGAACATTAGATGCGATCCCAAAGAATATTTTGGGATCGCATTTGTTTCTAAAGACATTTTCCCTAATTTTGCGTTCCGTTTTGGAACGTTCGTTTTACACGGGCATAGTTCAACGGCAGAATAGTGGTCTCCAAAACCATTGATGGGAGTTCGAATCTCTCTGCCCGTGCACTAAGAATATAGACTATGAATCTTAAAAACTTTGTCCTTGAGTCGTATGACGAAATGAAAAACATGGTGACATGGCCTAAGTTTTCATTTCTTCAAAACAGTGCCATTTTGGTATTGGTAGCATCGTTAATCTTTGCGCTATTTATTGGTGCGGTAGATTTAGGGTTCGAGAATATCATGACATGGTTTTATGATTTATTCTAATAGCATTACAGGATGGCTGAACATAAGTGGTACGTACTCAGAGTAGTCTCAGGACAGGAGAAAAAAGCGAAAAACTATCTGGAAAATGAAATTTTCAGACAGAAGATTGCTGAATTTATTCCTGAAGTGTTGATTCCTTCTGAGAAGGTATATGAGATGCGCAATGGCAAGAAGCGTGTACGGGAGAAGAATTTCTTTCCTGGTTACGTGTTGGTCAATGCGGACTTATCGAATGGTGAAGCTAATCACGTAATTACGAGTATCCCAGGAGTAATTGGTTTTCTTGGATCAAACCAGGGGGGAGCTTCCAAAACCCCTGAACCATTACGTCAATCAGAAATCAACCGTATTTTAGGTAAGGTTGAGGAGATAGATGAGTTTGCCGAGAAGCAAGAAGCCCCATTTATAGTAGGAGAGGCCGTGAAGGTAATGGACGGTCCTTTCAGTGGGTTTACTGGGACAATTGAGGAGATTTTTGAGGAAAAGAAAAAACTTAACGTTATGGTTAAGATTTTCGGCCGCAATACTCCTGTTGAATTAAACTTTATACAAGTAGAAAAACAAGACTAAGCAATGGCTAAGGAAATCACTGGTTATGTAAAACTACAAGTGAAAGGTGGCCAGGCTAACCCGTCACCTCCAGTAGGTCCAGCTCTTGGTTCCAAGGGTTTGAACATCATGGAGTTCTGTAAGCAGTTTAATGCGCGTACCCAAGAAAAAATGGGAATCGTATTGCCTGTATTGATTACAGTATATTCTGATAAGACTTTTGACTTTGTAGTAAAAACCCCACCAGCTGCGAATTTGCTGTTGGAAGCTGCAAAAGTAAAGGGAGGTTCTGCGGAACCAAACAGAATTAAAGTAGGATCTGTTACCTGGGATCAGGTACGGGTCATTGCTGAGACGAAAATGCCTGACCTTAATGCTTTCAAAGTAGAATCAGCCATGAAAATGGTTGCGGGTACCGCACGAAGCATGGGTATCACAGTTTCTGGTAAAGCCCCTTGGGAAGTATAAATAAACAACAATGGCTAAGTTAACAAAAAAGCAAAAAGAAGCTCTTTCTAAGTACGACCCAAGCCAAGTGTACTCCCTGGAGGCTGCTTCTTCACTGGTTAAGGAAATTACGATGACGAAGTTTGATGCTTCCGTAGATGTTGACGTTCGTTTGGGCGTGGATCCTAGGAAAGCAGATCAAATGGTAAGAGGGGTTGTTGCCCTTCCTCATGGTACTGGTAAAGACATCAAAGTATTGGTGCTTTGCACTCCTGACAAAAATGCAGAAGCCACCGAAGCAGGTGCAGACTACGTTGGTTTGGACGATTATATTGCCAAAATAGAAGGCGGTTGGACAGATATTGATGTGATCATCACAATGCCCAACGTCATGGCAAAAGTAGGTAGACTAGGTAGAGTATTGGGCCCTAGAGGCTTGATGCCAAACCCTAAGTCTGGAACGGTGACCCTAGATGTAGGAAAAGCAGTTCGAGAAGTGAAAGCTGGAAAGATCGACTTCAAAGTTGATAAGTTTGGTATCATTCACGCAGGTATTGGTAAAGTATCGTTTACGTCTGAACAAATTCAGGATAACGTAAAAGAACTGATCCTTACCATTTCGAAATTAAAGCCTTCTTCTTCTAAAGGTACTTATTTCAAAAGCATTCACATATCCAGCACAATGTCTCCTGGTATTTCAGTAGATAAGGGTAGCATTCAAGGAATTTAATCATGACTAGAGACGAGAAAAAACTGATTATCGACAGTCTGACTGAGAAATTGAAAGAGAACCCTTTCTTCTATATCACAGACGCATCTGGATTCTCTGTAGCAGAAGTGAACGCATTCAGAAGAACTTGCTATGAAAAAGGTGTAGAGTATAAAGTGTACAAAAACACCTTGATCGCTAAAGCATTTGAAAATTTGGATGTAGACTATTCTAAGCTTGCAGAGGGAGCTTTAAAAGGGTTCTCGGGAATTTTGTTCTCAAAAGAGACGAGCAACCTGCCGGCTAAAGTATTGCTGGATTTTAGAAAAAAACAAGGAAAAAAAGAGTATAGACCTGTATTTAAAGGTGCTGGTATCGATTCAGATGTATTTCTGGGCGAGGCTAACTTGGAGGTACTCGCTACGCTTAAGTCTAAGGAGGAATTGATTGGAGAGCTTATTGGCTTGCTTCAGTCTCCTGCGAAGAACCTCGTTTCTGCTTTGTTATCAGGTCAAAACAACATCACTGGTGTATTGAAGACCCTTGGCGAGCGAGACGGAAACTAATCTTATCAAAATCAATCAAAAACAATTAACTAATTAATACAATGGCAAATCTTACACAACTTGCAGAACAGTTGGTAAACTTGACTGTAAAAGAAGTAAAGGAATTGACAGACATCCTTAAGGATCAGTACGGCATCGAGCCTGCTGCAGCTGGTGCTGTAGTAGTAGCTGCTGCTGCTGGTGGTGGATCTGAGGCTGCTGCTGAAGAAGAAAAGACTTCATTTGACGTAATCTTGAAAGCAGCTGGTGCATCCAAACTAGCTGTCGTGAAATTGGTGAAGGACCTAACTGGACTTGGCTTGAAAGAAGCTAAAGACCTAGTTGATGCTGCTCCAAAGGCAATCAAAGAAGGCGTTGGTAAGGACGAAGCTGATGCACTGAAGAAGTCTCTTGAAGAGGCTGGTGCTGAAGTAGAGATCAAGTAATTTGCTCATCTCTGTCCAAAAAGGATGGGGATTGGCTCGAAGACCTGACTAATTTAGTCAGGTCTTTTCCTGTTTATGCATGGGTTTAAAATTGCATTATTTTAAGCAAAAATAGTAGCTTTCTAATATTTAATTTCACTATTAAACTATATACTACCTTGGCTATCAAGAATCAAACCGCAAGGAAAAGTTTCTCCTCCATTAAGGTGGTCAAAGACTATCCCGATTTTCTAGATATTCAGCTACAGTCATTCAAAGACTTCTTCCAGTTGGATACCCCTGCAGAAAAACGTCGGGCTGATGGGTTATTTAAAGTTTTTGCTGAAAATTTCCCGATCAGTGATTCCAGAGAGAATTTCACTTTGGAATTTATCGACTACGCAGTAGATCCACCAAAGTACAGTGTGGAAGAATGTATCGACCGTGGATTGACCTATTCTGTCCCGCTTAAAGCAAAATTGAGATTGCTTTGCCATGATGAGGACAATGAGGATTTTGAAACAATCGAGCAGGAAGTATTCCTAGGCAATCTGCCTTATATGACCTACAAGGGATCCTTCGTCATCAATGGAGCTGAGCGTGTAATTGTTTCCCAGCTACACCGTTCCCCGGGGGTTTTCTTTGCCCAAAGCAAGCATACCAACGGTACCAAGCTGTATTCAGCTCGTATTATTCCTTTCAAAGGATCTTGGATTGAATTTGCAACTGACATCAACAATGTCATGTATGCTTACATCGATCGTAAGAAAAAATTCCCAGTTACGACCCTACTCAGAGCCATAGGTTATGGTTCTGATAAAGATATATTGGACCTCTTCGGACTTTCCGAGGAAGTTTCCGCTACCAAAACAGCTCTCAAAAAAGCCGCTGGCAGAAAACTTGCCGCGCGTGTTTTGAGAACTTGGGTAGAGGATTTCGTTGATGAAGATACCGGTGAAGTGGTATCCATCGACCGAAATGAAGTTTTGTTGGAAAGAGATTCTATCCTAACTGATTCGGATATTGAACTGATCCTTGACTCAGGATCTAAATCCATCATCCTTCATCGGGAGGATGTAAACGTGGCTGATTTCTCTATCATCTACAACACGCTACAAAAAGATAACTCCAACTCTGAGAAAGAGGCAGTAGAAGTAATCTACCGTCAACTTCGAAATACCGAAGCTCCGGACGAAGCGACAGCGAGAGAAGTAATTCAAAGTTTGTTCTTCTCAGACAAGCGTTACGACTTGGGTGAGGTAGGAAGATACCGTATCAATAAGAAGTTGGGCTTGAGCATCGAGCCAGAGAAAATTGTATTGACAAAAGAAGATATCATCTCTATTGTCAAGTACCTCATTGGTTTGATCAACTCCAGAGCAGTGGTCGATGATATTGATCACTTGTCCAACCGTCGTGTAAGAACGGTAGGCGAACAGTTGTACAGCCAGTTCGGAGTAGGTTTGGCTCGTATGGCCAGAACCATCCGTGAGCGAATGAACGTGCGCGATAACGAAGATTTCAAGCCAGTAGACTTGATCAACGCACGTACCCTTTCTTCCGTAATTAACTCCTTCTTCGGTACCAACCAACTTTCTCAGTTCATGGACCAGACGAATCCGCTGGCCGAATTGACGCACAAAAGAAGGTTGTCTGCTTTAGGTCCCGGCGGTCTTTCTAGAGAAAGAGCTGGATTTGAAGTTCGAGACGTTCACTACACCCACTACGGGCGTCTGTGTACTATCGAAACTCCAGAAGGTCCAAACATTGGATTGATCTCTTCCCTCTGCGTACATGCCAAAGTCAATTCCATGGGCTTCCTAGAAACCCCTTACCGTAAGGTAGACAATGGAAAAGTAAGCATGAAAGCTGAAGACATTGTTTTCTTGACTGCTGAAGAAGAGGATAACCACAACATCGCTCAGGCTAACGCTTCCTTGGATGACAAAGGGCGCTTCTTGAGTGAAAAAGTAAAAGCACGATTTGAAGGGGACTTCCCTGTGCTTGAACCAAGCGAAATTACGTACATCGACGTTGCTCCAAACCAGATTGTTTCGGTAGCAGCTTCTTTAATTCCTTTCTTGGAGCATGACGATGCGAACAGAGCCCTAATGGGATCCAACATGCAGCGTCAGGCAGTTCCTCTTTTGAAGCCAGAAGCACCGATTGTGGGTACTGGCTTGGAAAGTAAAGCTGCCATCGATTCAAGAGCCCTACTTATTGCTGAAGCAGATGGGGTAGTGGAGTACGTAGACGCTAAGAATATCACGATTAAGTATGATCTGACTTCAGACGAACTTTTGGTGAATTTCTCTGACGAATACAGAACCTATGATTTGATCAAATTCAGAAGAACTAACCAAGACACCACCATCAACTTGACTCCTTTGGTATTGAAGGGAGAAAAAGTGAAAAAAGGTCAGGTGCTTGTAGAAGGTTATTCTACCAACCAAGGAGAATTGGCACTAGGTAAAAACCTAAAAGTAGCCTACATGCCTTGGCAAGGATACAACTTCGAAGATGCGATTGTGATTTCTGAGCGCGTGGTGAGAGAAGATGTTTTCACTTCCATCCACGTAGAAGAATTCCAACTTGAAGTTCGTGACACCAAAAGAGGAGAAGAGGAACTTACCTCTGAAATTCCAAACGTATCCGAGGAGGCTGTAAAGCATCTGGATGAGAATGGAATTATCCGAGTGGGTGCCGAAGTAAAAGAAGGTGATATCATTATCGGTAAGATCACACCAAAAGGAGAAACTGACCCAACTCCAGAAGAGAAGCTCCTAAGAGCAATCTTCGGCGATAAGGCCGGGGACGTGAAAGATGCTTCATTGAAGGCATCTCCATCCTTAAATGGAGTGGTCATTGAAACTAAATTATTCTCTCGTCCAAAGAAAGACAAGGACAACCGTGCCAAGTCTAAGGCTGAGGTAGAAAAGCTAAAGGGTAAGTATGCCAAAGATTTGTTGGGGATCCGTGCGCGTATGATCAACAAATTGGTGACTTTGCTAGAAGGTAAAACTTCCCAAGGGGTGAAACACAAGTTTGGCGATGAGATCATCACTAAAGGAACCAAGTTCAATGCGAAAAACATTGAAAGCAACCTCTTCCCTGCCAAAAACCCGTATCGTGACGAGTCTAACTACAATGTACAGGAAGAAGCAAACCTTGTTTCGGATATCATCCTAGATGAGTGGACTGAGGATACCTACACCAACAGCTTGATCGTCAAGTTGGTGAAGAACTACACCAACTCTAGAAATGAAATTTCTGGAAGATTCAAGCGTGATCGCTTTACCTTGGAAGTAGGAGATGAATTGCCTGCAGGTATCGTACAGCTTGCCAAAGTGTACATCGCCAAGAAGCGCAAGCTGAAGGTGGGAGATAAGATGGCAGGTCGTCACGGAAACAAGGGTATTGTAGCTCGAATCGTACGAGACGAAGACATGCCTTTCCTTGAGGATGGAACTCCGATGGATATCGTATTGAACCCACTAGGTGTACCTTCTCGAATGAACATAGGCCAGATCTTCGAAACCGTTCTTGCATGGGCAGGTCAGAAGCTTGGAAAGAAATATGCAACGCCAATTTTTGATGGAGCTACCTTGGATGAGGTGTCTGCAGAACTTTCGGCAGCTGGACTTCCTGCTTTTGGTAGAACCTACCTATATGACGGATTGAGTGGTAATCGTTTTGACCAGCCTGTGACAGTAGGGATTACCTACATGTTGAAGCTGGGTCACTTGGTGGATGACAAGATGCACGCCCGTTCCATCGGACCATACTCGCTCATCACACAGCAACCGCTTGGTGGTAAGGCACAGTTTGGTGGACAGCGATTTGGAGAAATGGAAGTGTGGGCACTGGAAGCATTCGGTGCATCCCATGTTCTTCAAGAGATCTTGACCGTGAAGTCGGATGACGTAATCGGTAGAGCAAAAGCATACGAAGCGATTGTAAAAGGTGAAAACCTTCCTAAGCCGAACATTCCTGAATCCTTCAATGTGTTGGTTCACGAGTTGAGAGGCTTGGCTCTTGAAATTACCTTGGATTAATTTGGCTCATGGGGCGGGTAACCGTCCTAAACATATCTCAAAAAACTATGTCGTTTAGAAAAAATAAAAAACTGAACAACGATTTCTCCCGAGTTACCATCAGTTTGGCTTCTCCAGAATCTATTTTGGATAGTTCAAATGGTGAGGTAACCCAGCCAGAGACCATCAACTACAGAACCTATAAGCCTGAAATGGGCGGATTATTCTGCGAGCGAATCTTTGGTCCAGTAAAGGATTGGGAATGTCATTGCGGAAAATACAAGCGCATCCGATACAAAGGCATCATTTGTGATCGATGTGGAGTGGAAGTAACAGAGAAAAAAGTACGTCGTGAGCGTATGGGCCATATTGAATTGGTGGTACCTGTTGCGCACATCTGGTACTTTAAGTCTTTACCAAACAAAATCGGTTACCTTCTTGGTTTGCCAACTAAGAAATTGGACCAGATTGTATATTACGAGCGTTATGTTGTCGTGCAAGCGGGTGTTAAGGCCGAAGAAGGTACCCAATACCTAGACTTCTTAACTGAAGACGAGTACTTGGATATCATGGATAAGCTTCCGAAGGAAAACCACCTTTTGGATGACATGGATCCTAACAAATTCATTGCAAGAATGGGTGCTGAGGCACTCGAAATGTTGCTTGCACGCTTGGATCTAGATGATCTTTCCTACTCTCTTCGTCACCAAGCAGCGACGGATACCTCTCAGCAGCGTAAAGCAGAAGCCCTCAAGAGATTGAAGGTTGTGGAAGCTTTCCGTGATGCAAGAACGCGAATCGAAAACCGTCCAGAATGGATGATCGTTCGTATGGTTCCCGTGATCCCACCAGAATTGAGACCTTTGGTTCCTTTGGATGGAGGTCGCTTTGCTACTTCGGATTTGAATGACTTGTACCGTCGTGTAATCATTCGTAACAACCGTCTCAAGCGTTTGATAGACATCAAAGCGCCTGAGGTGATTTTGAGAAACGAGAAGCGAATGTTACAGGAAGCTGTAGATTCCTTGTTCGATAATTCCAGAAAAGTAAATGCGGTAAGATCAGATGGCAACCGTGCTTTGAAGTCACTTTCAGACATGCTGAAAGGAAAGCAAGGTCGTTTCCGTCAAAACTTGCTTGGAAAGCGTGTGGATTACTCCGGTCGTTCTGTGATCGTCGTAGGTCCAGAATTGAAGCTTCACGAGTGTGGTCTTCCTAAAAATATGGCTGCGGAGCTTTTCAAACCTTTTATCATCCGGAAACTGATTGAAAGAGGAATTGTAAAGACTGTAAAATCGGCCAAGAAAATAGTAGATCGTAAGGATCCTGTAGTTTGGGATATTTTGGAAAATGTATTGAAAGGACACCCAGTGCTCCTCAATCGTGCCCCAACACTTCACAGATTGGGTATCCAAGCTTTCCAGCCGAAATTGATCGAAGGAAAAGCGATTCAGTTGCACCCATTGGTGTGTACTGCATTTAACGCTGACTTTGACGGTGACCAGATGGCGGTACACGTACCACTAGGTCATGAGGCGATCTTGGAAGCATCCACTTTGATGCTTTCTGCACACAATATATTGAACCCTGCCAATGGCGCCCCAATTACTGTACCTTCTCAAGACATGGTTTTGGGCCTGTATTATGTGACCAAAGGTAAAATGTCTACCCCTGAGGAAGTAATCCTTGGACAAGGAATGACTTTCTATAGCCAGGAAGAAGTGATTATTGCACTGAACGAAGGACAGCTTTCTAAGCATGCCAATATCAAGTGCAAGGTTAAAGTACGCACAGGCACTGGTGAGATTAAGGAGCAAATTATCGAAACTGTTGCTGGTCGTTTGATCTTCAATCAGTTTGTGCCTGAGGAAGTTGGGTATGTAAACGAACTTTTAACGAAAAAGAAACTGCAGCAAATTATTGCTCAGGTAGTTAAGGTTTGTGGTATTGCTCGAACAGCACAGTTTTTGGATGATATCAAGCATTTAGGTTTCCAGATGGCCTACCAAGGTGGACTTTCTATGGGCTTGAATGATGTTATTATTCCAGACGAAAAAGTGCCGATGATTGCTAAGGCTAAGGAGGAAGTTGACCAAGTTTGGAACAACTACCTAATGGGTCTAATCACCGACAACGAACGATATAACCAAGTAATTGATATTTGGACTCGTACCAACTCTCATTTGACGAATAATCTGATGAAGAAGATGGAGGAGGACAAGCAAGGATTCAACGCCATCTACATGATGATGCACTCTGGTGCTAGAGGTTCAAGAGAGCAAATCCGTCAGTTGGGAGGAATGAGAGGATTGATGGCTAAGCCGCAGAAAAACCTTCAGGGTTCGGTAGGTGAAATCATCGAAAACCCAATTTTGTCTAACTTCAAAGAAGGTTTGGACGTATTGGAGTACTTCATCTCAACCCACGGTGCGCGTAAGGGTCTTGCTGATACTGCGTTGAAAACTGCGGATGCGGGTTACTTAACTCGTCGTCTTGTAGATGTGGCACAAGACATGATCATTACCGAGGAAGATTGCGGTACCTTGAGAGGACTGGTAGTGCAGGCCTTGAAAGACAATGACGAAATCGTCGAGCCACTTTCTGAGCGTATTTTGGGCCGAGTATCTGTACACGATGTGTTTGACTTGGTTACGGATGAATTGATCGTGCCTGGTGGTGTGGAGATTTCTGATGAAATTGCCAAACGAGTAGATGAGTCTTCCATTGAAGAAGTTGAAATCAGATCCGTATTGACTTGCGAAACTCGTAGAGGAGTATGTGGTAAATGCTACGGCAGAAACTTGGCTACTGGTAATATGGTACAGGAGGGTGAGGCAGTAGGTGTAATCGCAGCGCAATCTATCGGTGAACCAGGAACTCAGTTGACACTTCGAACATTCCACGTAGGTGGTACTGCTTCCAATATGGCGGTTGATGCGAGCATCAATGCCAAATTTGATGGAGTGGTTGAGTTTGAAGAAGAGTTGAGGTATTTGGAAACAACAGATAAAGAAGGGCAATCTGTAACAATGGTAATGGGTCGTTCTGGTGAAATTAAAATTAACGAAGCCAAGACAGGAAAGACACTTGTTTCTAACCATGTTCCTTATGGTGCAATTTTGAATGTGAAAAATGGTCAGAAAATCACCAAAGGGGAGTCACTATGTATTTGGGATCCATACAACGCAGTCATTCTCTCCGAGTTTGACGGTATTGTTGAATTCGATGCTGTAGTTGAGGGCATTACTTACAAGGAAGTAGCCGATGATCAAACTGGATTCCGTGAGAAAGTAATCATTGAAACCAAGGATAGAGCGAAGAACCCTGCGATTATCGTGAATTACAAAGGTGACTCAAGATCTTACAATATACCTGTAGGTGCCCACTTAGCGGTAGAGTCAGGAGAGAAAGTGAAGGCTGGACAAATCTTGGTAAAAATACCACGATCAGTAGGAAAAACTCGAGACATTACTGGGGGTCTTCCTCGAGTAACGGAATTGTTCGAAGCTAGAAACCCATCCAATCCGGCTGTAGTATCTGAGATTGATGGCGTAGTGACCTACGGTGGTGTGAAGCGAGGAAATCGTGAGATCATCATAGAATCTAAGGATGGGGTAATTAAAAAGTACATGGTATCCTTGTCTAAGCACATCTTGGTACAAGAAAATGACTTTATCCGTGCGGGCGAGCCGCTTTCTGATGGAGCCATTACGCCAAGTGATATCCTATCGATCAAAGGACCAACTGCAGTACAGGAATACTTGGTGAATGAAATTCAAGAAGTATATAGACTTCAGGGTGTAAAAATCAATGACAAGCACATCGAAGTGATTGTATCCCAGATGATGCAGAAGGTTGAAATTCTTGATGCCGGCAATACTAGCTTCTTACAAAACCAGGTAGTAGACAAGTGGGCATTCCGTGAGGAAAACGATAGCATTTTGGACAAGAAAATTGTCTTGGATGCAGGAGACTCCTCTTCATTGAAGCCAGGAATGATCATTTCAGCGCGAAGACTTCGTGATGAAAATTCAAGTCTGAAGCGTAAGGATCTCAAGTTGGTGCAGGTTATGGATGCCGAAACGGCTGTATCCGCACCTACCTTGCAAGGAATTACTGCTGCTTCTTTGGGAACAGAGAGCTTTATCTCTGCTGCTTCCTTCCAGGAGACTACCAAAGTACTTTCTGAAGCGGCTATCCGAGGTAAGCGCGACGAATTGAAAGGATTGAAGGAAAACGTAATTGTGGGCCACTTGATTCCTGCCGGAACCGGTCAGCGAAGAATCTTGGGTATGATTGTGGGTTCCAAGTCAGAATATGACACGCTTTCTGAAAATATGGAAAAGAGGTCTGCAAAGGCAACTAGCGAAGCGATCCTATAAATTGTATTAGTAATCCTTAAAAAGGCCTGTACTTACTATACAGGCCTTTTTTAATCTTAAAAAATTATGGAAGACAACGATTTATCAAACCAGCAAATTAATGTGGAGCTCCCAGAGGAAATTGCGGAAGGCATTTATTCCAATTTGGCGATGATTGCACATTCCAATTCGGAGTTTGTGATTGATTTTATTCGATTAATGCCAGGAGTACCTAAGGCAAAGGTTAAATCACGGATTATTGTGACGCCAGATCATGCGAGGCGGTTGCTTTCAGCCTTGAAGGAAAATATTGAAAAATATGAGGCTGCTTATGGGAAAATTAGCCAAGGGGGCGGGGCTCCAACCTTTCCGATTTCTTTCGGAACCCCGGGAGAAGCTTAACAAAAATATGAGCCCTTAATTTTGTTACTCTTATTACTTCTTGTACCTTTGCGTTCCAAAAAATAACAGTTTACAGACTATCTAAATTTTAATCAGTTAATGCCTACTATTCAACAACTAGTAAGAAAAGGTAGAAATACGCTGGAATTCAAATCAAAATCTCGGGCTTTGGATGCTTGTCCACAGCGTAGAGGGGTTTGTACTCGCGTGTACACTACGACGCCTAAGAAGCCTAACTCAGCGATGAGAAAGGTAGCTAGGGTACGATTGACAAATGGAAAAGAAGTGAATGCTTACATTCCAGGAGAGGGTCACAATTTGCAAGAGCACTCTATCGTATTGATTAGAGGTGGTCGTGTAAAGGATCTTCCAGGTGTAAGATACCACATCATCCGCGGTGCATTGGATACTGCTGGAGTAAAAGACCGTAAGCAAGGTCGCTCCAAGTACGGTGCTAAAAGACCTAAGGCTGGCAAGGGAGCCCCTGCAGCTGCGCCAGGTAAAAAGAAATAATTAAGACCTTAAAAAGAAATGAGAAAAGCGAAACCAAAGAAGAGATATATTCTTCCTGATCCAAAGTTCAATGATACTTTGGTCACCAAGTTTGTAAACTGTCTGATGTATGACGGGAAGAAGAGTATTGCTTACAACATTTTCTATGATGCAGTAGCTAAAGTAGAAAGTAAAGTAGGTGAGAATGGTCTTGAAGTTTGGAAAAAAGCGCTTAACAATATTGCTCCCACTGTTGAAGTGAAGAGTCGTAGAGTTGGTGGTGCTACGTTCCAGGTTCCTATGGAAGTCAGACCTGAAAGAAAAATGGCCCTTGGTATCAAGTGGATGATCCTTTACTCTAGAAGAAGAGGAGAGAAGACCATGATGGACCGACTAGCGGGAGAGATCATCGCGGCAGCAAAAGGCGAAGGAGCCGCTGTCAAGAAGAAGGATGATACGCACAGAATGGCTGAGGCGAACAAAGCATTCTCCCACTTTAGATTTTAACTGAAATGGCGAGAGATCTAAAATTTACCAGAAATATCGGTATTGCGGCGCACATTGATGCGGGCAAGACGACAACCACAGAGCGTATTCTTTACTATTCTGGAAAGTCACACAAAATCGGAGAAGTGCACGAAGGTGCTGCTACGATGGACTGGATGGCTCAGGAACAGGAAAGAGGGATTACAATTACCTCTGCGGCGACCACCGTATTCTGGGATTACAGAAGTAACCAGTACCAAATCAATATCATCGATACTCCAGGACACGTAGACTTCACGGTAGAAGTAAACCGTTCCTTGAGAGTTTTGGATGGGCTTGTGTTCCTTTTCTCTGCGGTAGATGGGGTTGAACCTCAGTCTGAGACCAACTGGAGACTAGCGGACAACTACAAAGTCGCTCGGATTGGTTTCGTTAATAAAATGGACCGTTCTGGAGCTGATTTCTTGATGGTTTGTAAGCAAGTAAAAGAAATGCTCGGCTCTCATGCCGTTCCCTTGCAGCTCCCTATCGGTGCTGAAGATAAGTTTACCGGAGTAGTTGACTTGATCAATAACCGTGCAATTATCTGGAACGAGAACGACTTGGGCATGACGTTCAAAGAAGTACCTATTCCTGAGGACATGAAGGAAGAAGTAGCGGAATACAGGGAGTACTTGCTCGAAGCCGTTGCCGATTATGACGAATCCTTGATGGAGAAGTTTTTTGAAGACCCTAATTCCATTACGGAAGAAGAGATTTTGAAAGCATTGCGTGCAGCGACCATTGACATGAAAATTGTCCCTATGGTCTGCGGTTCTTCTTTCAAAAACAAAGGCGTTCAAACCATGCTAGATCTAGTGATGGAATTGTTGCCTTCTCCGCTTGACAAAGAGGCTATTGTGGCCACCGACTTGGATGATGAGGACAAGGAAGTACCGATTAATCCTGTGGAGTCTGAGCCATTCACTGGCTTGGCATTCAAAATCGCTACGGATCCTTTCGTAGGTCGTTTGTGCTTTGTAAGAGCTTATTCAGGCGTATTGGAATCCGGATCTTACGTTTTTAATAGCCGTTCAGGCAACAAGGAGCGTATCTCTCGTGTGTTCCAGATGCACGCCAATAAGCAAAACCAAATCGAACGATTGGTTGCAGGTGATATTGGAGCAGTTGTAGGATTTAAAGACATCAAAACGGGCGATACCCTTTGCGACGAAAAGCGTAAGGTGGTATTGGAATCCATGGTGTTCCCTGAGCCAGTAATTGGCTATGCGATTGAGCCTAAGACACAAGCAGATGTAGATAAGCTAGGGATGGCAATTGCCAAGCTAGTAGAAGAAGATCCTACCCTTCAGGTAAATACAGATCACGAAACTGGTCAGACTATCCTTCGCGGTATGGGTGAACTTCACCTTGAAATCATCATCGATCGAATGAAAAGAGAATTCAAGGTAGAAATCAACCAAGGTGCTCCTCAAGTTGCATACAAAGAGGCGTTATTTGCAATGGTTGAACACAAAGAAGTCTACAAGAAGCAGACTGGTGGTAAGGGTAAATTTGCAGATATTTTATTTGAATTGGGCCCTAAGGATCCAGATCCAGAGACCAAAGAAATAAAGGCAGGTTTGGACTTCGTCAATGGTATCGTGGGTGGTGTAATTCCAAAGGAATTCATTCAGCCGGTTCAAAAAGGTTTCCAAGAGGCCATGAAAAATGGACCTTTGGCAGGTTACCCTATCGAATCCATGAAAGTTCGCTTGTTCCACGGTTCCTACCACGACGTCGATTCGGATGCCCTTTCTTTCGAATTGGCTGCTAGAATTGGATTCAAAGAAGCTGCGAAAAAGTGTAAGCCTCAGTTGCTGGAACCAATCATGTCGGTAGACGTAATTACGCCTGACGAATATACTGGACCAATCACAGGTGACTTGAACAGAAGAAGAGGCATGATGAAAGGGATGGACACCAAGGGTACCTCTACGGTAGTTAAGGCCAACGTTCCTTTGTCCGAGTTGTTCGGTTACGTAACTGATTTGAGAACAATCACTTCAGGTAGAGCAACGGCTTCCTTGACATTCTCTCACTACGACCCTGTTCCAAATAACATTGCAGAAGCGGTAATTGCTAAAGTAAAGGGTGAAAAATCCTAATCGATAAGAAAATGAATCAGAAAATCAGAATAAAATTGAAATCATACGATCACAGCTTGGTGGATAAGTCATCAGAGAAGATCGTGAAGGCAGTTAAAGCGACAGGTGCTATAGTAGTAGGGCCTATTCCCTTGCCAACCAAAAAAGAAAAGTTTACGGTGTTGAAGTCCCCACACGTAAACAAGAAAGCGAGAGATCAGTACCAGCTTTGTACGTACAAGCGTCTGGTAGATATCTACTCTAACTCTTCTAAAACTGTGGATGCATTGATGAAAATCGAGCTTCCAAGTGGAGTGGATGTAGAGATCAAAGTCTGAGGACCTTGGTTATTTAAAGAAAGGCCCCGCAGTTTGCGAGGCCTTTTTTTTTACGTTTTTAGAGCGGGGTTTGATCCAAAATAATCTGACGGGCGGATTTTTTTTGTAATTAATTGAAAATAGTAGAGTTGGGATTTGCTGCCAAATATTATTTCAGTAACTTTGCAGTCCTTAAAAAGGGCCCAAGTGTACATACCTTGGGTAGTTATCAAAATATCTTAGTAAAGATGTCTGGTATTATAGGTAAAAAAGTAGGTATGACTAGCATCTTCAGTGCCGATGGACGAAATGTCGCATGCACGCTAATAGAAGCTGGTCCTTGCGTAGTGACGCAAGTAAAAAACGTCGAAACAGACGGGTACAACGCAGTGCAGTTGGGATTCGGTGAGCGCAAGGAGAAAAACACTCCTAAGCCACTAATCGGCCATTTCAAAAAGGCTGGTACAACCCCAAAGCAGAAAGTTGTTGAGTTCAGAGACTTTGAAGGTCAGGTAGAACTCGGAAAGATAGTAAGTGCAGGAGAGCTATTCGCTGAAGGAGACTTCGTCGATGCCATTGGTACTTCAAAAGGAAAAGGATTCCAAGGCGTAGTTAAGCGTCACGGTTTTGCTGGTGTGGGTGGACAAACTCACGGTCAGCACAACAGAGGAAGACACCCAGGTTCGATTGGTGCTTGTTCTTGGCCATCACGTGTATTCAAAGGCATGAAAATGGCTGGTAGAATGGGTGGTGACCGTGTTACGGTACCCAACCTACGTGTATTGAGAGTGTATGCAGATCAAAACCTGATTTTGGTTTCTGGTTCAGTACCTGGTCCAAAAAATTCATTTGTTATTCTGGAGAAGTAAGCCATGGAACTAGCAGTAATTAATCATAAAGGACAAGATACAGGTAGAAAGGTGAGCCTTTCTGACGAAATCTTTGGCATTGAGCCCAACGATAACGCCATTTACCTGGATGTGAAGCAGTACCTGGCTAATCAGAGACAGGGAACTCACAAATCAAAAGAAAGAAACGAAGTAGCGGGATCAACTCGAAAGATCAAAAAGCAAAAAGGTACCGGTGGTGCTCGTGCAGGATCTTTGAAGGCCCCTCATTTCCGTGGTGGAGGTAGAGTGTTTGGTCCAAGACCAAGAGATTATTCCTTCAAATTAAACAAGAAAGTGAAGCAATTGGCGCGTAAGTCAGCTCTAGCTTATAAGGTGAAAGAAAATAGTTTGATGGTTCTTGAAGATGTGTCTTTCGATGCAGCAAAAACCAAAAACTACTTAGCCTTTTTGAGTGGTCTTTCATTGACTGGCAAGAAAACCTTATTGGTTCTTGCTGAAGATAATAAGAATGTGTTTTTGTCTAGCAGAAACCTTCCAAAGGCAAAAGTTGTGACCGTTCATGATGTAAATACTTACCAACTCCTCCATGCTGATCAATTGATGCTTTGTGAAGGATCTGTAAGTAAGTTAGAAACCATTTTAGCGAAATAAGACTATGGAAATTCTAAAAGAGCCTTTAATCACAGAGAAAGTATCTGCAGGCAACGAAAAAGGAGTTTACGGCTTTATTGTCGAGAAAACTGCTGACAAGCTTCAGATCAAGTCTTCTGTAGAGAAAAAATACGGTGTACATGTGGTGTCAGTACGGACCATGAGATATGCCGCGAAGCATAAGACAAGATACACGAACAATAAAGTAGTGTCAGGCTTCACCAATGCATTTAAGAAGGCAATTGTGCAAGTAGCCGACGGTGAAGTAATTGATTTTTACGGAGAACTTTAATTGAATCAATATCATGGCAGTTAAAAAATTAAAGCCTGTAACTCCAGGAACCCGATTTAGAGTAGCTCCTGCATTTGACGAGATTACTGCGTCAAGGCCTGAGAAATCTCTTCTCGCTCCTTTGAAGAAGTCAGGTGGTAGAAATAATGAAGGCAAGATGACCGCTCGCTACATTGGTGGTGGTCACAAGCGAAGATTACGTATCGTAGATTTCCAGCGAAGAAAGTTTGGTGTACCTGCTACTGTAAAGAGCATTGAGTACGATCCAAACCGTACAGCCCGTATTGCATTACTGTATTATGCAGATGGTGCTAAGGCCTACATTATCGCTCCGGAAGGTTTGCTAGTGGGACAAACAGTGATTTCCGGTGAGAAAGTTGCTCCAGAAGTGGGCAATGCGATGCACATGGTCAACATTCCTATGGGTACAATCATCCACTGTGTGGAATTGCAGCCTGGTAAAGGTGCGGCATTGGCAAGAAGTGCTGGAGGGTATGCCCAGATCGTAGCTAGAGATGCTAGGTATGTGACGGTTAAATTACCTTCTGGAGAAATGAGATTAATTCTTGGTGTATGCATGGCTACAGTAGGAACTGTGGGTAATTCAGATCACATGAACGTGGTGTTGGGTAAAGCTGGGCGTAAGCGTTGGCTTGGAGTAAGACCTCGTACAAGAGGTGTTGCGATGAACCCAGTAGATCACCCTATGGGTGGTGGTGAAGGACGTTCTTCAGGTGGTCACCCTAGATCCCGTAAAGGGCTTCTTTCTAAGGGTAAGAAAACCAGATCTCCCAAGAAGTATTCAAACAAGTTCATCATCAGCAAAAGATCTAAGTAAATATGGCACGTTCATTAAAAAAAGGTCCTTATATCGAACACCATTTGGTGAAGAAAGTAGATGTTATGAACGAGTCTGGCAAGAAATCTGTCATCAAGACTTGGTCAAGAAAATCTATGATCTCTCCAGATTTCGTGGGACATACCTTCGCTGTGCATAATGGGAATAAGTTTATCCCTGTGTTTGTAACCGATAACATGGTAGGTCATAAATTGGGTGAATTTTCACCTACTCGTAACTTCCGTGGCCACATTGCTAAAAAAGATAAAGGAAAGAGATAATCATGGAAGCACTAGCAAGATTGAAAAATGTTCCTACCTCCCCTCGCAAGATGCGTTTAGTCGCTGACTTGGTGAGAGGAAAGCGTGTAGGTGTGGCACTTAGTATTTTGAAATTCACGCCCAACCATCCAGCAATCCGTTTAGAGAAGTTAGTTCTTTCCGCGGTAGCCAATTGGCAAGCAAAAAATCCTGAAGTGAAATTAGAAGAGGCTGATCTTTTCGTGAAGACCATCATGGTTGACGAAGGACGTTCTCTAAAAAGACTTCGGACTGCTCCTCAGGGACGTGGACACAGAATCCGCAAGAGATCTAATCATGTAACCCTCGTTATTGATTCATTCAATGCGGAGGAAGTTACCGCTGATGTTGTAGTAACTAACGAAAAGGCAAATTAAGAAAAGACTATGGGACAAAAAATTAACCCAATAGGATTTAGACTTGGTGTAATCAAAGGCTGGGATTCCAACTGGTATGGTGGGAAAGACTTTGCTGAGAAATTGCATGAAGATCAACAAATCCGTAAGTACGTTCTTGCCAGAATACCTAAAGGCGGTATTGCCAAAGTGATCATTGAGCGTACGCTCAAAAGAATCACCTTGACTATCCATACTGCTAGACCAGGTGTTGTTATTGGTAAGGGTGGTGCCGAAGTAGATAAGCTTAAGGAGGAACTAAAGAAGATCACCAACAAGGATATTCAGATTAATATCTTTGAAATTAAGCGTCCCGAAATGGATGCTAAATTGGTTGGTGAGTCTATCGCACAGCAACTTCAAGCTAGAATATCTTTCCGCCGTGCAATGAAGCAGGCGATAGCAGCCACCATGAGAGTGGGCGCTGAAGGAATTAAAGTTAAGCTTTCTGGCCGATTGGGCGGAGCCGAAATGGCACGTTCTGAAATGTACAAAGAGGGAAGAATTCCTCTTCACACCTTGAGAGCAGACATCGATTATGCCCTTTCTGAAGCACTTACGGTGTACGGAATCATTGGCATCAAAGTGTGGATCTTTAAAGGTGAGGTGTACGGAAAGAGAGATCTTTCGCCAAACCAAGGAGCAGCCAACGAGCCAAAAGGTCAGCGTGGTCCAGCACCAAAGGGGCGTGATAACGACGGTCCAAAACGCAGAAAAAGAACTAACTAATTTTCCCTTTCCAAGTGAGAAATCATGTTACAGCCGAAAAGAACTAAATATAGGAAAATGCACAAGGGCCGTGTCAAAGGCATTGCGCAAAGAGGGCACGAGCTTTCTTTTGGCAACTTTGGCATTAAATCCCTTGAGCCAGGATGGATTACTTCTCGCCAGATCGAGGCAGCACGTATTGCCATGACAAGAGCTATGAAGAGAGAAGGTCAGGTTTGGATCAGGATTTTCCCTGACAAGCCGATCACTAAAAAGCCCGCAGAGGTTCGTATGGGTAAAGGTAAAGGAGCTCCAGAATATTGGGTGGCCGTTATCAAGCCGGGTACGATCCTTTTCGAAGCTACAGGCGTGAGCCTGGAGACTGCTCAAGAGGCATTAAGACTTGCACAGCAGAAGCTGCCTGTAAGTACAAGATTTGTTGTAAGAAGAGACTACGCTGAATAATCAAGATTATGAAAAACGCAGAAATCAGATCACTTGCAGCAAGTGAGATCGCCGAGCGAATTGTCGCCGAGCAGGAGAATCTGAGCAAATTGAAGTTTGCTCATGCGATATCTCCTATAGAGAATCCTAATAGAATCAGAGAGTCCAAGCGTTTCATCGCAAGATTGAAAACATCATTGGTCTCCAAATAACTAGCTAACAGAAAAGAAAATGGCTACGATCGAGAGAAATCTTCGCAAAGAGAGAGTTGGTAAAGTCGTAAGCAACAAGATGGATAAGTCCATTACTGTGGCTGTAGAGAGACGTGTAAAGCATGCGATCTACGGCAAGTTTGTTGCCAAGACTACCAAATTTATGGTTCATGACGAGAAAAATGAATGCAACCCAGGTGATGTGGTTAAAATCAGTGAAACGCGTCCGCTGAGCAAAAACAAGCGTTGGAGATTAGTTGAAATAATAGAAAAGGCTAAGTAATCATGATACAACAAGAATCCAGATTAGGCGTTGCGGATAATTCAGGTGCCAAAGAGGTATTGGTGATCCGCGTGCTGGGAGGAACTAAGAAGCGCTATGCTTCTATCGGTGATAAAGTAGTCGTGACTGTAAAGTCAGCCCTATCTTCCAGCAGTATGAAAAAAGGTACCGTTTCAAAAGCGGTTATCGTAAGAACAAAAAAAGAAATTCGGCGTAAAGACGGTTCGTATATTCGATTTGAAGACAATGCTGCCGTGTTATTGAATAACAACGACGAGCCTAGAGGTACCCGTATTTTCGGCCCTGTAGCAAGAGAGCTCAGAGAAAAGCAGTTCATGAAAATCATTTCCCTGGCCCCTGAAGTACTTTAATCATGGAAAGAAAATTCAATAAGCAGCCGAAGCTGCACATCAAAACTGGAGATACTGTTAAGGTAATCGCTGGAGATGACAAGGGAAAAATCGCTAAGGTTCAATCCATTGATACAGCAAAAAGAAGAGCCATCGTGGAAGGGATCAACATGATTACCAAGCACGTAAAGCCTACTGCAGCTAAGCCGCAGGGTGGTATCGATAAGAAAGAAGCAGCGCTTCACATCAGTAACCTGATGCTTGTTGATCCTAAAACAGGTGAGGCAACTCGTACAGGTCGTAAGACTGGTGCGGATGGTAAATTAGTTCGTTATTCTAAGAAAACTGGGGAGGTGATCAATGGCTAATCCAAGAAAAAAAGACCTTTATGTGAAGGATATTGTACCTGCATTGAAGGAGAAGTTTCAATACTCTTCTGTGATGCAAGTGCCTAAGCTAACCAAGATTGTCCTCAATAAAGGGATCGGTGCAGCAGTAGCAGACAAGAAATTGGTAGATCAAGGAGTTGAAGAACTTTCCTTAATCACTGGTCAACGCGCTGTAGCTACCAAGTCAAAGATAGCGGTCTCCAACTTTAAGTTGAGAGAAGATATGCCTATCGGAGCAAAGGTGACTTTAAGAGGTGAGAAAATGTATGAGTTTCTGGATCGATTGACTACTGTGGCCTTGCCTCGAGTACGTGATTTCAAAGGAATCTCAGACAAAGGGTTTGATGGCCGTGGCAACTATACACTAGGTGTGACTGAGCAGATCATTTTCCCTGAGATTTCTATCGAAAAGGTAACTAAGATTACCGGGATGGATATCACATTCGTAACCAGTGCGGCTACAGATGAAGAAGCTTTAGCTTTGTTGAAAGCTTTGGGTATGCCTTTCGTTAACAAAAATAATCCAGAATAATCATGGCAAAAGAGTCCATCAAAGCTCGCGAGCGAAAAAGAGAACACCTGGTAGCTAAGTATGCCACTAAGAGAGCTGCGCTTAAAGCTGCAGGCGATTACGCTGCACTTGATAAACTACCAAAGAACGCATCTCCAGTAAGACTTCACAACAGATGTAAACTTACTGGTCGTCCGAAAGGATACATGAGAAAGTTTGGTGTCAACAGGGTTACTTTCAGAGAAATGGCTTCTGCAGGTAAAATCCCTGGCCTTACTAAGTCTAGCTGGTAAAATAACGACAGTAATTTTTATTCTAAAAATCAATTCGTAACTTTGCACCCCCAAATCAGGGGTGCTAGACAATAGAAAATATGACCGATCCAATAGCTGATTATCTAACCCGATTGAGAAATGCCATCAAGGCTTCTCATCGTATTGTTGAGATACCTGCTTCTAACATCAAGAAGGAAATCACTAAAGTATTGCATGATAAAGGATATATTCAAAACTATAAGTTTGAAGAAAACGGACCTCAAGGCACCATTAAAATCGCATTGAAGTTTAATCCTACTACCAAGCTGAATGCAATTGTGAGTCTTGAGCGTGTAAGTAAGCCAGGTTTAAGAAAATATGTCAAGCACGACGAGCTACCCAGAGTTATTAATGGCTTAGGGATTGCTATCGTCTCTACCTCCAAGGGAGTGATGACAGACAAAGAGGCCCGTACCGAAGGTATCGGAGGCGAAGTACTTTGTTACGTATACTAATTTACGATTATGTCTAGAATAGGTAAAAAACCAATAAATATACCCGGCGGTGTTACTGTAGACGTGTCAGCTCATGGAACTGTCACTGTTAAAGGTCCAAAGGGTACCCTGACTCAGGATGTGAATCCTGATATACAGGTGAGCGTAGAGGGACAAGAAATTATTCTTGTAAGACCTACCGAATCCAAAAGACACAAGTCTTTTCATGGTCTATACAGATCACTGATCAACAATATGGTGATTGGTGTTTCTGAAGGATACAAGAAAGAGTTGGAATTGGTCGGTGTAGGTTTCAAAGCCACCAACCAAGGGCAAATACTTGAGCTTAGCTTAGGCTACTCACACAGTATTTTCATGGCACTTCCCAAAGAGATTTCTTTGGCTACGGAAACTGCAAAAGGTAAAAACCCGGTGATTACACTTCAAGGAATTGATAAGGAATTGATCGGTCAAGTAGCTGCAAAAATTCGTTCCCTACGTAAGATCGAACCTTACAAAGGAAAAGGGGTACGCTTTGTTGGTGAAATTGTTAGACGTAAGGCTGGTAAAACTGCTGGTAAAAAATAATAAGTTATGGCATTTAATAAGAGTTCCAGAAGACTTAGAATCAAAAGAGGTATCCGTAGAAAAATCTCCGGTACTGATTCCAGACCACGTCTGTCAGTTTTCAAAAGTAATACCGGCATTTATGCCCAGTTGGTGGATGATCTTAAGGGTCAGACTCTGGCACAAGCCTCTTCCAAAGAGCTTGGTGCTAAGGCAAATACCAATGTAGCTGTATCCAAAGAAGTAGGCAAAAAGCTTGCTGAAAGAGCAGTTGCAAACGGGGTGTCCGCTGTTGTATTTGATCGTAATGGCTACTTGTATCATGGTAACGTGAAGGCTTTGGCCGACGGTGCCAGAGAAGGAGGGCTTAAATTCTAATCCATATGTCTCAGATAAAAAGAAAACCCATTAGGGCGACAGATACAGAATTAAAAGAGAAAGTTGTTGCTATCAACCGCGTAGCCAAAGTGGTGAAGGGTGGTAGAAGATTTTCCTTCTCTGCAATCGTTGTGGTTGGTGACGGTCAAGGAATAGTAGGTTACGGATTGGGTAAAGCCAATGAAGTAACTGACGCCATCACCAAAGGCATAGAAGATGCAAAAAAGAATTTGGTAAAAGTGCCTGTATTGAAAGGGACTATCCCTCACGAGCAACTTGGTAAATTTGGTGGTGGTTTTGTCCTCATCAAACCAGCTGCTGCGGGTACAGGTGTAATTGCCGGTGGTGCGATGCGTGCCGTGTTGGAATCAGCTGGTATTACTGACGTATTGGCAAAGTCCAAGGGTTCGTCTAACCCGCACAACGTGGTGAAAGCGACCATTGATGCCTTAGTGCAGCTTCGTGATGCCATCGCAGTATCTCAGCAAAGAGGAGTGAAAATGGCGAAAGTCTTTAACGGATAAGCATCATGGCTAAGATCAAAATCACACAGATAAAAAGTACGATCGATAGACCAAAAGATCAAAAAGCAACCATTGTTGCGCTTGGTTTGGGTCGTATCAGCAAATCAAAGGTTGTTGAAAATACTCCGCAGATTGCTGGAATGGTAAATAAAGTGAGTCACCTTGTAAAAGTGGAGGAAGCGTAATTATGAAACTGAATACATTAACTCCATCAGAAGGTTCAACCAAAAACCGCAAGCGAATTGGTCGTGGTACCGGTTCAGGTAGAGGTGGAACCTCAACCAGAGGTCACAAAGGAGCCAAGTCTAGATCTGGTTACAAGAGAAAGCTTGGTTTTGAAGGTGGTCAAATGCCGCTTCAAAGACGTGTACCTAAGTTTGGATTCAAATCCTTCAACCGGGTTGAGTTTAAACCAGTAAATTTGGATACCTTGCAATCCCTTGCGGAGCAATTTAACCTTACTTCCATCACCTTAGAAACGCTTGTGGCTCATGGACTTTCTTCCAAGAACGATAAGATTAAGGTACTCGGCGGAGGTCAATTGACAACCAAATTAGACGTTAGCGCTCACCAATTCTCCGCTACAGCTATTGCAGCAGTAGAGGCACTAGGTGGTACCGTAACCAAGCTTTAAGTAGATGAAAAAGTTTATTTCGACAGTAAGGAATATTTTCTCAATCGAAGATTTGAGAGTGAGGATCGTGAACACGATCGGTTTCCTCATCATCTTTAGATTAGGATCGTTTATCGTACTTCCTGGAGTTGACGCATCCAAACTCGGATCGGCACCTGAAGGGATTTTCGGATTAATTGATACTTTTCTTGGAGGCGCATTTAGCAATGCGTCCATCTTCGGTTTGGGGATCATGCCCTATATTTCTGCTTCCATCGTGTTGCAGTTGCTCACTGTCGGGGTTCCGTATTTCCAGAAGATGCAGAAGGACGGTGAGTCCGGGAGAAAGCGTATAAGCCAAATCACCCGAGTGCTTACCATTGTCATCACGGTCGCTCAAGGTATAGGATACATCACAGCGACGATTCTCCCTACTGGAGCCGTAATGATCGATACTTCGCTCTTTATTTTCAGTTCCCTTATTTTGCTCTCTGCTGGCACGATGTTCTGCATGTGGTTAGGAGAAAAAATAACCGAAAAAGGAATTGGTAATGGAATTTCCATGTTGATCATGATTGGGATTATCTCTCGATTCCCAGGTGCATTAATTGCCGAAGGATTGGAGAAAGGTTCCTCTGGAATGTTACTCTTAATTATTGAGGCTATAGTTTTGTTCTTCGTAGTGGTAGGTGTCATCGCCTTGACCGAGGCTACTCGCCGTATCCCAGTACAATATGCAAAGCAAGTAGTAGGTGGTAAAGTATATGGAGGACAGCGTCAGTATATTCCGATCAAGGTAAATGCTTCAGGGGTTATGCCCATCATCTTTGCTCAGTCTTTGATGTTTGTGCCTGCCTTGATTGCTCAAATTTGGGCTGGAGAAAATGACATTGCCAACTACATTGGTACTACCTTCTCAGACTTCACTTCTTGGCAATACAATTTATTGTTTGCTACCTTGATCATTGTGTTTACATTCTTCTACACTGCGATCACTGTTAATCCAGAGCAGATTGCAGAAGACATGAAGCGTAACGGTGGTTTTGTACCAGGTGTAAAGCCAGGTGGTCCAACAGGTGAATTTATTGACGGGATTATTTCAAAAATTACCTTGCCAGGTTCTATCCTTTTGTCAGCAGTTGCGATTCTTCCAGCGCTTGCCATTGTGGCGGGTGTAGGAGGTGAGTTCGCTCAGTTCTTTGGAGGAACCTCTTTATTGATTATGGTGGGTGTAATTATGGATACCCTTCGACAGATTGAAAGTTATTTATTGATGAGACATTACGAAGGAATGATGAAGAGTGGAAATGTAAAAGGCAATTCCTCGGATTATCAGGCCGCTTCCTAATGATTCATTACAAGACTTCGGAAGAAGTTGATAAAATTAAACAGAGTGCCGACATACTTGGAAGAGCTCATGGAGAAATCGCCAAGCATGTCAAGATAGGAGTAAAGACTTCTTTCTTAGACAAAGTTGCTGAAGAGTTTATTAGGGATCACGATGCAGTACCTTCCTTTAAGGGCTACAACGGTTTTCCCAGCTCACTCTGCATTTCTGTGAACGAAGTAGTTGTTCACGGATTTCCGAGCGAGTATGAATTGAAAGATGGCGATATAATCTCAGTAGATTGTGGAGTCTTTCACCAAGGTTTTCATAGCGATTCCGCTTATACATACCCCATAGGTGAAGTACCCCCTTCTGTCTTAGCATTACTTAGCGCCACCAAAGATTCGCTCTATTTGGGAATTGAACAGGCTGTTTTTGGAAACCGTGTAGGCGACATAGGTCATGCGATCCAAAAGTTTGTGGAAGCCAAAGGCTATACCGTCGTTCGAGAGTTAGTCGGACATGGGTTGGGCCGGAAGCTACATGAAGCTCCTGAGGTTCCTAATTATGGCAAGAAAGGCAGTGGCCCCTTGTTGAAACAAGGAATGGTGATTGCAATTGAGCCCATGATTAATCTTGGCACACGAAATATTGTCCAGGAGAAAGATGGTTGGACGATCCGAACTGCAGACCGGAAGCCATCCGCACATTATGAGCATACGGTTGCAATATTTGAAGATAGAACAGAAGTGTTAACTACGCATAAGTACATAGAAGAGAACTTTAAATTCTAATATGGCCAAACAAACATCAATCGAGCAGGACGGCACCATTGTGGAGGCTTTGTCTAACGCGATGTTCAAAGTACAACTTGAAAATGGACATCAGTTAATTGCTCATATTTCCGGAAAGATGAGGATGAATTACATCAAAATTCTTCCTGGAGATAAGGTTAAGTTAGAGTTATCTCCCTATGATTTATCCAAAGGCAGAATAGTGTATCGCTATAAATAGACTGATATGAAATCGAGCAAGAAGACTTTACCTCCGGGAATTAATTCTTTAGCAGCGAGATTTCCTATAGCCGGAATGTAAAAAAATAAGCATATGAAAGTAAGGACATCTATTAAAAAAAGAAGTGTTGACTGTAAGTTGGTCAGAAGAAAAGGAAAACTTTATGTCATCAACAAGAAAAATCCTAAGTATAAACAAAGACAAGGTTAATCATGGCTAGAATTGCAGGTGTAGACATACCAGACAATAAGCGCGGCGAAATTGGACTTACTTACATCTTCGGAATAGGAAGAAGTTCAGCCAAAGCTATCCTAAGCAAGGCCGGTATCTCTTTAGATAAAAAAGCCGGAGAGTGGAACGACGAGGAATCCACCGCTATACGTACCATCATTGCTGAAGAATTCAGAACTGAAGGGGCGTTGAAGTCGGAGGTTCAGTTGAACATCAAGCGTCTGATGGATATCGGATGTTACAGAGGTTTGAGACACAGAAAAGGGCTTCCAGTTCGTGGTCAAGGCACTAAGAACAATGCCAGAACCAGAAAAGGTAAGCGTAAGACTGTTGCTAACAAAAAGAAGGCAACTAAATAAAATCTGATTTAGATTATGGCTCAGAAAAGAAACGATAAAGCAAAGGGTAAGAAAAGAGTAGTTAAGGTAGAAGCTGTAGGGCAAGCGCACATTAAGGCGTCCTTCAACAATATCATCATCTCTATCACCAATATCTCAGGTCAAGTGATCTCATGGGCTTCTGCCGGTAAAATGGGTTTCAGAGGATCAAAGAAGAATACTCCTTACGCTGCACAGATGGCTGCACAGAATTGCGGTCAAGTAGCATACGAACTCGGTTTGAGAAAAATCGAAGTGTTCGTAAAAGGTCCAGGCGCAGGTCGTGAATCAGCGATCAGAACCTTGCAGAATATAGGTCTAGATGTTACGACGATCATCGACGTAACTCCTATGCCGCACAACGGTTGTCGTCCACCTAAGCGTAGAAGAGTTTAACTTTAAAAAAGCAATAGCATGGCAAGATATACAGGTCCTAAAGCAAAAATCTCCAGAAGATTTGGAGAAGCGATCGAAGGGCATAGCAAGGCACTTCAAAAGAAAAACTACCCTCCAGGAATGCATGGTCGTGGTAGAAGAAAGAAGCAGTCAGAATATGCTGTTCAGCTATCAGAGAAGCAAAAAGCAAAATATATCTACGGAGTGTTGGAAAGACAATTCGCTAAGATGTTTGACATTGCCTCTAGAAAATCAGGTATTACGGGTGAAAACCTCCTTCAGCTTCTTGAAGCTCGTTTGGATAACACCGTATACCGTTTGGGAATTTCTCCAACCCGTCGTGGAGCAAGACAGCTCGTGTCACACAAGCATGTCTTGGTAAACGGTGAATTGGTAAACATTCCTTCTTATACACTTAAGCCAGGTGATGTGGTTTCGGTAAGAGAGCGTTCCAAGTCTCTTGAAGCGATTACTAACAGTTTGGCAGGTAGAGGAACATCTAGGTACTCCTGGTTAGAATGGGACAATGCCTCTATGTCTGGTAAGTTCGTGACTGTTCCTGGTAGAGATGATATTCCTGAGAATATCAAAGTCCAGCTCATCGTCGAACTTTACTCTAAGTAATATTTCACTATTTTCAGCTAAAACAGAACGAAATATATGTCCATACTAGCATTTCAAATGCCCGAAAAAGTGGTAATGGAAAAAGCCGATGATTTTCATGGCTTGTTCACATTCAAACCGCTTGAAAAAGGCTATGGAGTTACGATAGGTAACGCCCTGAGAAGAATTTTACTTTCTTCTTTGGAGGGATACGCCATCACTTCCATCAAGCTTCCAGGAGTGGTTCATGAATTCTCTACCGTAGAAGGTGTAGTAGAAGATGTGACAGATATCATTTTGAATTTAAAGCAGGTTCGCTTCAAGAAATTGCACGATGCATTTGACGGAAAAATTTCTGTTGAAATCAAAAATCAGTCTGTTTTCACAGCAGGGGATATAGCTAAGTTCACTTCTTCCTTCGAGGTGTTGAATCCGGAATTGGTTATTTGTCATATCGACCAAGCCAAAAATTTCGAGATTGAAATCACTATCGAAAAAGGTAGAGGATATTTACCTGCTGATGAATCCAAGCCTAAAGATCAGGTTTTTGGACAAATTGCAATTGATGCCATCTTTACACCGATCAAAAATGTAAAGTATAGCGTTGAAAATACCCGAGTAGAGCAAAAAACTGACTTTGAAAAATTGATCCTTGAAGTACACACGGATGGTTCAATTCACCCAGAGAAAGCGCTTCAGGAATCTGCAAAGATCCTTATCCAGCACTTTATGCTCTTCTCTGACCAAACCATGGTTCTTGATTCCACTGGAATCGCTGAGCCAGAGCCTATCGATGAGGAATTCCTTCACATGCGTAAGCTTCTCAAAACCTCTTTAGGGGATCTCGATCTTTCTGTTCGTGCCTTTAATTGCTTGAAAGCTGCTGATGTGAGAACTCTCGGAGATCTTGCGCGTCTTGAAATTTCAGATATGATGAAATTCAGAAACTTCGGTAAAAAATCTTTGGCCGAATTAGAGCAATTGATCCAAGAGAAAGGTCTGATCTTCGGGATGGACATTTCTAAGTACAAACTTGATGAAGAATAATTAACGATGAGACACGGTAAGAAATTTAACCACCTTGGTAGGACTGCTTCCCACAGAAAGGCAATGCTTTCCAATATGGGAGCTTCCCTACTTCTTCACAAGCGTATATCTACTACGCTTGCCAAAGCGAAAGAATTAAGGAAATTTGTTGAGCCTCTGGTGACCAGAGCTAAAGAAGATTCCACACACAGCAGAAGAATTGCTTTCTCCTATCTAAAGAGCAAAGAGGCGATCAAATCCCTTTTTGGTGAGGTAATCGAGAAAGTAGGTACTCGTCCAGGAGGATATACCCGAATCATCAAAACCGGGTTCCGTTTGGGAGATAATGCTGAAATGTGCATCATCGAACTAGTTGATTTCAACGAGTTGATGTTGAAGGATGCTTCTCCCGCGAAGAAGACTACAAGAAGATCTAGAAGATCATCTGGTGCGGAAACTAGTTCTCCAGCTCCTGTTGCTCCTAAGGTAGCGGTGAAGGAAACAGCTCCAGCTCCTGTAGTAGAAGAAGTGGAAGAAGCTCCAATCGCTGAAGCGGAAGTAGTTGAAGAAACTACTCCTGTAGCAGAAGCGGCTTCGGAAGAGACAGCAGCTCCTGAAGCTTCTGAAGAAAGCGAAACAGAAGAAAAATAAATTGAAAGCAATTTCATATCTAAAAGGATTGGACGTCGTTCAATCCTTTTTTTTATTCCCTAGCCTCATCTCACCCTCCCCAAGTTTTATTAACTTTGTGCAACTTTCAAGGAAATGAATACACAAAAAGCTACCCTTCTTCTTGCAGATGGTATGTTCTTCTCTGGAACACTCATCGGCGCTCCCGGTACCAATGGCGGTGAAATCTGCTTTAACACGGGCATGACCGGTTACCAGGAGATTTATACCGACCCTTCCTACACCGGCCAAATCGTAGTGACCACCACCTCACATATTGGGAACTATGGCGTACACCCAGAAGAAGTTGAATCTGCCGCACCTTGTGTCGCTGGTATTGTAGTCAATAGTTTCTCTGAAGTCTTTTCTCGCTTGGATGCATCTGGGTCCCTCCAAGATTATTTGGTAGCAGCAGGCATTACAGGTATTGCGGATATTGATACCCGTAAATTGGTACGCCATCTTCGAGATGCAGGAGCCATGAATGCCATTATTAGCTCGGAGTACGAAGGGAATTTGGAGGGTTTGAAGCAAAAGCTAGCCGAAGTACCGGACATGAATGGACTAGAATTATCCTCCAAGGTTTGTACCCAAGAACCTTTCTTTTTTGGAGACCCAGCTGATCCCATCAAAGTGGCTTGCCTTGATTTCGGAATCAAAACCAATATTTTGAGAAACCTCGCCTCTCGTGGTGTGTATTGCAAAGTGTTCCCTGCCAAGACTTCCTTGGCAGAAATGGAAGCCTGGAACCCCCAAGGCTATTTTCTATCCAATGGGCCAGGAGATCCTGCAGTGATGGACTATGCTGTGGAAACGGTAAAAGAAATTTTGGGGACCAACAAGCCTGTTTTTGGAATTTGCTTGGGACACCAACTCCTTGCTGAAGCGGTGGGAATTTCTACCTACAAAATGCACCACGGTCACCGAGGGCTTAACCATCCCATTAAAAACTTGATGACTGGAAAAAGTGAAATCACTTCCCAGAATCACGGATTCAATGTGGTAAGAGCCGATGCTGAAAAAAATGCAGAAGTGGAAATTACACACGTGCACCTAAATGACAATACAGTAGCAGGGATCAGGCTAAAAAATAAACCTGCCTTTTCAGTGCAATTCCATCCGGAATCTTCACCAGGACCACACGATTCCCGCTACCTTTTTGATGACTTTATATCTTTGATTACTAAAAACTAATTCTAACAAACCTGTAAACACGATGACGTTGATTCAATCCATTCATGCAAGACAAATCCTTGATTCACGAGGAAATCCAACCGTAGAGGTAGATGTGGTGACTGAAAATGGGGCTTTTGGAAGAGCTGCGGTACCTAGTGGTGCCTCCACTGGAATAAATGAAGCAGTAGAACTCCGTGATGGAGATAAAAGTAAATATCTTGGCAAGGGTGTTTTGAAGGCAGTTTCCAATGTCAATGATGTCATTGCTCCAGAGCTAGTGGGTATGGATGTCTTTGAACAAAATACCATCGACCAGATCATGATTGATTTGGACGGCACTGCCAACAAAAGCAAGTTAGGAGCTAATGCCATTTTGGGTGTTTCTCTTGCGGTAGCGAAGGCTGCTGCCATGGAGTCTGGACAGCCGCTTTACCGCTATATCGGTGGAGTGAATGCAAATACCCTTCCCGTACCCATGTTGAATATCATCAATGGTGGTTCACACTCCGATGCACCCATTGCCTTCCAGGAATTTATGGTACGCCCAATTGGAGCTACTAGCTTCTCTGAGGCGATCCGATGGGGTGCTGAGATCTTCCACAATTTGAAAAAAATCCTTCATGACAAGCATTTGAGTACTGCAGTAGGTGATGAAGGAGGCTTTGCTCCGAATTTCTCTGGAGGAACTGAAGAAGCGCTTGCTTGTATCCTAGATGCGATCAGCAAGGCTGGCTACCGCGCAGGGGACGATGTGACCATTGCCTTGGATTGTGCCTCTTCCGAATTTTATAAGGATGGAAAGTACGATTACTCCAAGTTTGAAGGACCAAACGGAAAAATTCGCTCCAGAGAAGAACAAGTCGCTTACTTGGCTGAGCTAACCGAAAAATATCCAATCGACTCCATCGAAGATGGTTGCGCGGAAGAAGACTGGGCTGGCTGGGTGATGCTAACTGCCAAAATAGGATCCAAAATCCAATTGGTAGGGGATGACTTGTTTGTTACTAATGTTAGCTTCCTGAAGCGTGGTATTGAAGAAAAATCTGCCAACTCAATCCTAGTTAAGGTAAACCAGATCGGTACGCTTACTGAAACCTTGAATGCAATCAGCATGGCACATAAGGCTGGATTTACAGCTGTGATGTCCCACCGTTCTGGAGAAACTGAGGATTCAACCATTGCTGATTTGGCTGTGGCGGTAAATTGCGGACAAATCAAAACTGGTTCTGCATCCCGTTCGGATCGTATGGCAAAATACAACCAGCTGCTTCGCATCGAAGAGCAACTTGGAGATTCAGCAGTTTTTAAAGGAAGGTTGAAATAATTTTCCTTTTAGAATTTAAATCGACAGTCCCGAAATTTCGGGACTGTCTTTTTTTTTGCATGATTTTTGTACCTTAGGTATTCGAACGCAGCATTATGAAAAAAGTACTCAAATACAGCAGCAACTTTTACCTGTTGGCGACCTTGTCTTTTTTGATTTGGATGATTTTTATTGATTCGAATAATCTTCCTACGCAGTGGAGACTCACCAAACAGCTTTGGGACTTGGAGGATCAAAAAGAGTACTACAAACAGAAAAAAGTCCAAATCCAGCAGGAACGTAATGCCCTATTTAGCAATCCGGAATTGTTGGAAAAATTTGCACGTGAAAAATACCTCATGAAGAAGCCAACAGAAGATCTGTATGTGGTGGTTGAAAAATAAATTTTTAGTCTTTTTTCTAGGTGTATTTTTTGGATTGCAACTGCCTTCCTATGCACAACGGGAGATTGATCCTGAAGCCAAATTTTCGTTTAAGGATAGAAGTTATTTTGGGGGAAACCTCGGTCTTCAACTTGGAACGGTTACGCTAATTGACCTTTCTCCTTTGGCAGGGGTGATGCTTAGTCCCAAGTTCTCTACAGGCCTAGGTGCCTCGTATCAGTACTACGAAGACAATCGCTTTCAAGGTGCCGCTGGCTCCTCTTTTGGAGGGCGAGCATTTGTTCGGTACAATGTGCTCCCCAATATCTTTGCCTATTCCGAACTGGAGTCCATCAACTGGAATGCCTACAACTATGCGCAGGATACCTTTCAACGAACTTGGACAGAGGCGTTTTTTGTGGGAGCGGGCTACTTTACTCCTTTTGGCTCTCGTGGAGGAGCTAATTTCACTTTTTTGTACAACCTACGCCATTCCAATCGGCAGGCCTACTACAGTGAGCCCTATCTGCTCCGGGTTGGATTTGTGCTCTAAAATAGGTTGGGGTACTTTTTCGTGTGATGTTTATTTTCTGAATAGACCCGAGGGTATTCTATTTTTATTCAGCCGAATAACTTCTAAAAAAACCGCTTCATTTTTTCCAAGCCTGTTTTGGCTACAAAATCCGCATCCATGGCGTAATATTCCAGGTTGAACAGTTCCAATGAAAGAATGATTTGCCCTCCTTTGGCCCGCAACGTGTCGGCAAGATCTTGTAATGGCGCGGCGCCATCCCCAGGAAATACCCGATCCTTATCTTGTTGTGCGGTTCTCGGAATGCTGCCAGAAAAGTCGTTGAGGTGAAAAATAGAGATGGCATTCCCATCGACCAACTTCAACCCGTCAAAACCCGATCCCCCTCTGAACAAATGATACACATCAGCTAGAATTTTGGCATCGGGATCATCAGCAGCAGCTGCTACGGCCAAAGCCTGGCTGAGGTGAAAAAAGGCAGGATAGGCTCCCCAGAACTCCAGTTGGGGCATGACACCTGTTTTCCGTCCTAGATCCAATAGTTGCTTGTACCGCTCACCTGCTCGTAACAGGTCCAGCGGAGCATCTGCTCCTATCGCTGGAGCAGCCACTCGCGTACATCCCAGTTCGGCAAGTAGGCCCATTTCTTTCTCCATCTGCACAAAACCAGCCTTACTTTTCGCTTCATCCTGAGCCATCCAGGTAGGAAAGCCGATACAGTCTACAATGCTGATGCCCGCATCGCTCGCTAGTTTTTTCAAGGAAGCAATGCTTTTTCCGCCTTGTAGATACCCTTCAATCTCCATCATCCAGGGCTCTAGCCCTTGGTATCCTGCTCGAGCAGCCAGCTCGATCATCTGAGGAAGCGACAATTTTTGACCTCGGATGGTACTTGTGTTTAGCGAAAAAATAAATTCGGTTTGGAGTTTTGCTTTAGGTTTAGCTTCGGTAGAAGGCGTAAATGCACCTACCAAAGGGGTAAGGACTAAAGTTTTGAGGAGGGTTCTTCTGCTTGTCATTGGATTGATTTTATATTCCGTTTAAATGGACAGGATGCCTTTCAAACATAATCTTAATAAATAAAATTAATACTAATTTACAATCGTATTTTTGACCATGCGTACAATACTATTTCTAGTGGCTTTGGTACTTTTTAAACAGGAGGTATCTGCTCAAGTTGCTGGAAGGGATTTGCCTTTCTTATCCACTTACCAAGAAGAGATCCCCTATTTTCAAGAATTGATTACTGGAGGCCAATATGCTGCACCTTCCTCACGCATAAAAGGGGATCCTTATTTCGTTACTCGGCAATTTGAAGCAGGAACCTTACGCATCAATGGAATCACTTATCCTCAGGTTCCTTTAATCTATGATATTTTCAGAGATCAGCTGGTCACTTTTCATCCGATCTTCAATCAAAAAATATTAATCAAGCCTGAGAAAATTGATGGATTTGAGTGGAGCGATGGGAAGCTATTCCGATTTTTTCGAGGCAATGAATCGTTTCTTCACCATGGAAATGGGATCTATCAGGTGTTGGGTCAAGGAAAAGCAATAGCCCTAGTCAAACGCTACAAAATAACCCGCTCCTTACGCGATATAGCACGCTATAGTGCTGAGTATGTGGAGAAAAAGGACTATTTCCTTTGGAAGGATGGAGCCTTTTTTCCAATAAAAAAATCATCTCAAGCCATTTCTGCCTTGCAGCTAAATGTCAAAGAGCTGAAAAAAGAACTAAAGGGTAAAGCGCTGAAATTCAATAAAGCTCCTGAGGCCTATTTGCAATATCTGGTGGCCTATCCTCAATCAAACTGATGCGTTTGCTAATTTATATCGTCCCCCTACTTTTTTTTCTCGCTTCTTCGACTGGATCGGTATTTGCTCAAACGCAAGAGCAAAAGCAAGATCCAAAGGTAACCGGCTTGTTTGCTGGAGTTTCCTTTGAACGATTTGCCGAGCTGGTAGAAAAGGATACCCCTTACCGCTTTCTATTTAAAAAAGAGGAGGTTGCGAACTTGACAGTTAGCCTACAAGCCAATGGGGATAAGTTGGAAGATGTATTGGGCGTGCTTTTTTTGAAAACTGAGTTCACCTTCTCCATTTCCAAAGACCTCGAAGTTTTCATCTTTAAAGGAGAAAAGAAAGCGGTGGAATTCCTTCCAAACTATTTTCAAGCACCTTCTAGGGCAACTCTTTCTGCTGCTTCTGTTCAAGATGAGTTTGTTCGAAATCGACGCTACATCATTGGGATCCCCAGCCCTGGAACGGAGGCAAAGCTTCAGGGTAAGGTGATTAGCTTGGAAAATAATCTCCCGATTGAGGGAGCGATTGTATTTGAAAAAGAGGCCATGCGCCAAGCGGTGACCAACAAGTCTGGGGATTTTGAATTGCTTGTTCCAAAAGGAAATAAAACCTTATTTATTCAAAATATTGGTGGCTACACGGAGCAGCGACTATTGGACATTCAGGGGGATGCAACCCTTGAGCTCAGTATTGGAGAGGGAGTTTTTTCATTAAATGAGGTCGTAGTAAGCTCTGGGGCCTTGTCTCAAGTAGCAAGACCTGAAATGGGAGTTCAGTCCCTTACGGTACAAGAAATGAGAAGACTTCCTGCCGTCATGGGAGAAGTGGACATCATTAAAGGACTTATGACTATGCCGGGTGTCAATACCGCTGGAGAAGCAAGTGTTGGTTTTAATGTTAGGGGTGGTGCCGCTGATCAGAATTTGATTTTGATGGATCAAAACACGCTCTTCAATCCATCGCACTTGTTTGGGTTTTTCTCAGCGATCAACTCGGATATGGTGCAAGGGGTGGAGCTTTACAAGTCAGGAATCCCCGCCAACTTCGGGGGTAGGCTTTCCTCTGTGTTGCAAGTCACACCCAAAAAAGGCCGTTCAGATAAAATTGGAGGCTCTGGAGGAATTGGCCCAATGACTAGTAGGCTAAGTTTAGAAGGACCTATCGGTGAAAAAACCACCTTTATCTTGGGTTCTCGCCTTACCTATTCGGATTGGCTTCTTGATTTTTTATCAGATCGAATTGATTTGGGCGCAAGCAGGGCTGCTTTTTCGGATTTCAACGGTACAGTGGAGCATGAGTTAGGTGCAAAGGATAAACTTCGATTATCGGGCTATTTTAGCAAAGATTCCTTCCAATTTGACCCAGATACGGCCTATAGCTACTCCAATCAGAATTATGCCCTCTCTTGGACACATTACTTCAACGATGCGCTAGAGGCTACTTTCTCAGTAGGTCAGGATGCCTATGATTTTGAGGTAGAAGGGGAAGACAACCCACTAAATGCCTACCAATACCGATTCGACATCCGTCAGCAATTTGTAAAAGCGCAATTCCGCCAGGAGATGGGGGATCGACACCTGCTCAACTATGGGGTACATGGGATCCGCTACCAGCTCAACCCTGGTGAAATCCTCCCTTTTGGGTTGGAGAGCGGTGTGATCCCTGATCAAGTGGCTCCCGAAACGGCCATGGATTGGTCCCTCTACCTAGGAGACGAATTTGAAATCAACGAACAATGGGCCCTAAGTGGCGGATTACGATACAATTTCTACACCTTTCTGGGACCTCAAACCATTCCAACTTATGCACAAGGGGAGCCGTATTTGAATGAAAACATAACTGGCGAAGCTAGCTTTCAGTCCGGTGACCCTGTTCAAACCTATCATGGTCCTGAATTTCGCTTTTCTGCACGCTATGCCCTGTCCAACCAATCTTCCTTAAAGGTAGGGGTCAACTCAATGCGACAAAATATTCACTTGCTCAGCAATTCGTCCGTGATTACCCCAACAGACACTTGGAAGCTGAGTGATTCCTTCTTGAGGCCGCAGCAAGGCATTCAATATGCCTTAGGTTACTTTAAAAACATGAATCAAGGTGCTTTTGAGTTTTCGGCTGAATTGTACTATCGATCTATGCAAAACTTACTGGACTACCGATCTGGTGCAAGCATCGTATTGAACGACCGGATTGAGCAAGAGGTATTAGTCACCAAAGGGAAAGCCTACGGCATGGAGCTATACCTCAAAAAAACAAAGGGAAAGATCAATGGATCCCTTGCCTATACCTATAGCCGCTCGCTGATGCAGACAGATCCTTCGGAGCAAAAAGAGCAGATCAACCGATCTGAATGGTATCCTAGCAATTTTGATCAGCCTCATAATGCCAATTTTGTAGGAAATTTAGAGCTAAGTAAACGGGTCAATGTGACCTTGGCTGGAAAGTACAGTACAGGAAGACCTGTCACCCTGCCGATTGCTAAGTTTAATTATGGGGGTTCGGAACGAGTTTATTTCTCGGACCGCAACTCCTTTAGAGTCCCTGATTATTTCCGCATGGACCTTTCTGTTAACCTAGAGGGAAATCACAAAGTTGCCAAACTGGCGCATGCCTCTTGGTCCTTTGGGGTATACAACCTATTTGGTAGGGACAATGCCTACTCGATCTATTTTGTTCCAGAGGGAGGCAAATTGAAAGGCTACCAGCTCGCAATTTTCGCGGAGCCAATTCCATTTATCACCTATAACTTTAGATTTTGATGCGTAAAGCCATAGGTTTAGTTTTTATTCTTTTCGTAACTCTTGCTGGATGTAGGACTCCTTACGAACCAGAAGTGCCAGCTACAGAATTGCGAGTATTGGTGGTGGAAGGATATTTGGACACAGAGGGTTTAAAAAGTGAGTTAAAACTAAGTCGAACGGCTCCACTGGGAGCTACATCAGCATTTATTCCAGAGGTCCGCGCCAAAGTAGTACTCAAAAGTGCTGGAGGACAAATTTTTCCACTACAAGAAGCGGGTGTAGGAACCTATGTTTTCGAAAAAAACATCGATGAAAAGCAAAGTTATGTGCTGGAAATAGAGCTTAGCTCTGGCGAAAGGTATGTTTCTGAAGGTCTTCAGCCCATTGTGACTCCTGTAATTATTGATGCAGGATTTAAGAAGGATGAGGAAGGGGTAGAGGTATTTGTATCTACCCAAGGCAATGCCAATGCAGATGATTTTTTGTGGACCTTTGAAGAAACCTGGATATACCGGCCTAGAATACGCACGGCCTACATCTATGTTCCAGAACTTAAAAATGTACGGGATCGCAAGGATGCAGAACAAACCTCACTTTGCTTCAAGACGGAGCCTAGTCCTGGGATACTTTTGGAAACAAGCTCTCGATTCAAGGATCAGGTAGTTTTCCAAAAAACCATCACCGAAATCCCTAAAGGTGATGAGCGGATTATGGAACGCTACAGCATTCTTATTTCGCAAAAAGGACTTGCTACCAAGGACGTTCCTTTCTGGGAAATTTTAAAGAAAAATACAGAGGACATCGGTTCGATCTTTAGTCCACTCCCTTCCTTGATTGGTGGGAATATTAAGAGTTTGGACGCAGCCAAAAACCCCGTTATCGGGCAGGTCAGCCTAGGGGTGATTCGCCAGAAGAGGATCTACATTAATCAAGTGGAGGTAAGCCCCTGGAATTACCTAGATCCAAAGTTTAATGATTGTGTAATCGGAGAAGAAGCTATTTTGGCCACGGATTACCAAAAGATCTTTGGCAATGGAGCAGTAGTACCCACAAGACCGTTGATGGTGGGAACTACTATAGTTGGCTATTATCCTTCCTCAAGAAGATGTACCGATTGCAGCTTGTATGCATCTAAACTTAAGCCCTCGTTTTGGACAGATTAATGTCATGCAAACCCTGAAGATATCCTCAAAAAAAATAAGCAGCCTTAAAGCCCTCATTTGTGGGTTGCTGTGCTTCCTTGGGCTTGTAGGTACAAGCATGGGGCAGTCAGCAAATGTTCTAAAGGAGCAAGTTTTTTTCCATACCCCAAAGACGCTCTATTTTTCTGGCGAGAAAATCTGGTTTGAAGCCAAGGTTAGTTTGGGTGAGCAAGCCACTTCTTCACAGGTGCTGTATGCCGAATTGGTTGATCGCAATTCCAACTCAATCACACATGTCAAAGTGCCCCTTCAGGATGGAAATGCCTTGAATTTTATTCCAGTTTCAGATCAAATTCCTTCCGACCAGTATTTGTTACGTGTTTATACCCGTATCAGCCCGTATTTGGATTTGAATCAAGGGATCGCACAGCAGCTGGTTACGATCATCAACCCTAAAATTCCACCCAAAGAGCTTAAATCCTCCAATCGCCAAATTTCGCAACCTACTAAATCCTACGAAAAGGGGGCTGTTGTCAATTTTGGTTCTTCGAGCACTGCTGAAGGACGGGTAGTGGCTTCGGGAATTTCTATTGCCAATCCATTCTTAGTGGAAGAACAAAAGCAGTTGCCTGCTGCCGATGTGTATGAAAATTTAACCCCTCAGCCCTTGCTCCCCGAGCTTTTTGGACATCTGGTTCAAGCGAAAGTTGCTTCTTTGGATACTGCACTTACTTATTTCCTTTCCCTTCATGGAGCAAAAAGTGCGCTGTTTACAGATCATGTGGACGAGCGGGGTGTGCTTGTCTTTGATGCTGGAGGCTTGCGACACTGGGATCGATTGATCCTGCAACTTGAAAATGGAGAAGAGATGCCTGGCTTAGAAATGGTTTCCCCATTAATCAAAACGAGCTTCCGAACGAATTTCAGTTTCCCTGAACTATCCTTGTCGCAAGAGGATCTTGCCTACCTTCAATCTCTTCTCAAAGCAGCTGTGGTTCAGCAGGAGTATTTGGAAGTGTCTGACCAGGACTCTTTGGAAGTAGTCACAGGCTTTGTTGAAGATTATAGATTCAACTTAGACGACTACACTAGGTTTGAAGAAGTGGAAACGGTGTTAAAAGAATATGTCCCTAGCGTTGCGGTTCGTCTAAAGGACAAAAAGAAAACTTTCCTACTGTTGAATGAAGCGGATAAAGGTGTTTTCGATACCAATCCCTTGATTCTAATCGATGCGATGCCCGTATTTGATTCGGATCTTTTGGCCTCCTTTAATCCAAAATTTCTTCAGCGACTAGAGGTGCTCAACCGTGAGTTTTACCTGAATGATCGCACCTATCCAGGTGTACTTAGTTTTTCGAGTTATGCCAATAATTTTGGTTTATTTCCACTAGCTCCTGCGGCACGGTTTTTTGATTACCCAGGGATTCAACCCTCGGTGATCATCGACAGAGACCAGTTTGTCCAGCCTTCTACTACCTCACGAATTCCAGATTGGCGAACGGTGCTGAATTGGCAAACAAATGGGAAGGAAGTGAGGGTCAATCTTCCGAGCCTGGCGGGAACTTTTGTGCACTGGGAGCAGGTGAATGTTGGAGGTAAGCTGAGTATGAGCCGTACATTTTTTGAGGTGAAGGACTAATTTAGTCTAACTCAAAATGCCATCTTAAAAAATAGGCCGACTAGTCTGGGATTAGGTATTCCAAGAGCGTTTTCCCGTAGCGTGTACGAATTAGGTATTGCCCTTGACTAGGCAGGTGGCTCAATTGGATCTCACCTTCACTTTGAAGTGGTGAGCTGATCAGTAGATTCCCTTCTAGGTCATACAGGTATCCCAATCCCTGCTCTAGGTCGGTGACTGCAATAATTCTTCGTGACGTGCCAAAATCAAAATAACCTATCCAGGCTTTACCTCCAGCCAAGGGGAGAGTCATCAGCAGACGCTGTTGACTATCAAAAAGCTGTATTTTATTGAATTGTTCTAAGGCAAGAAGCGAGGAGCTGCCCTTTTGATCACTTAGGCTTCGAAATTTATCGTCTCGATTTGATTTTTGTGCTTGGGTTTTCTTGATGATTTCCCCGGAGAAGGAAATATCAAGGATTTCCCCACCAGTTGTGACGGCTTGAAGTATTGGGGTGCCTGTCTTATTAAAAATAAGAGGGCTAGCAATTCCGTCTGGGAGCTGGAGAGGGGATCCGCTTCGAGATTCGCCTTTACGGCTAAAGAAATGCAAGTCCCCAGAGATGCCTAGCACTACCATAAAATCACCTTTTCCCGGTACGCGAGCATGAAAGGGAGTCCCATTGGTAGGTTCTCCTAGAGGCAGTGGGTTCCAGTTTTCCAACTCCTTTCCCATTTTGTCTAGCAACCATAAATTCCCCTTTTCAGTTGCTAAAAAGAAGCGGTAATCTAGCGTTTGGTCATAGTCAAGCACGCTGAGATGGGTGATTTTTTCTCCAGGTATTGCCTTAGGGAATCCAGGTAAAGGATCTCCTAGACGGTCTATGGCATAGATCTGATCCGCTGTAGCAAGTACGAGCTGTAATTTGCCATTTTTGAAATAATCTATTTGATAGGTTTCGGATAGAATAGGGCCAGTTAAAGCTTGGTTGTATACTTGCTCGCCAGCTGAATTGATGACATACAAGACATGATTTTGGTCTTGAACTACAAGGTCTTCCGTGTTATCATTGAAATTTTTGATTGCTTTAGGACCAAAAATTAGATTTTCAGGAAGGGCTACTTCTTTGCCAGATGCCAATTCAAAAGTTTTATTGACATCTACAAGGGGAACAGCGGCACTGGTGTAGCCCAAGGTGAGTATTGCTTCCTTTCCTTTAGAATTTTGGTGGATACGCAATCCCAAGCTAGTGAATGCCTTCAACTCCGTTTCGTATTTCTGGATAAATGTACTCCAGCGAGGGTTGGTAGTTTGAACCCAACTTGGCCAGATTTTTTGGAGGAGGAAAGTTTTGCTATAGCCAGCAGCGGGTGATAAGCGGGGTTTAGTTTCGTTCTCCTTTTTTGCCCAGGTATTTCCTTGAGTATAGTCATCTAATAAGCCTCTCATGCCATTGGCAGAGTTGCTCATCAGCAGAACCTGTCCCACTTGGCAGACAAAGGTTTGTTCAAACCCTACAAATCGTCCATTGAATAGGTGTGCAGGGAAATCTTCTTCAGGAAAAAATAAAATTTCCTTTTGTAAGTATTGTTCTGTAGGATCAAATTCAGTGGTGTCTCGGTATTCCTTGAGGATTTTCCAGGCTTGTTCTAGATTCTCCAACTTTACTAGAAGCGCAATATTTTTTTGGGGTGCAGATAGGGGCTCCATTTCAATAAAATACTGTTCGCCACTGAGTAAATCCAAAAATCCCCGATCGATTAATCGAGTTTGAACCTCCCCACTGACTGTGGATTTGGGAACAAAGGAGCTGTTTCGTAGTTTCTGCGCTTCGTAGTTATCCTTCAAGTTGACCTGTGTGATGGACTGTGTACGCGTGGGAATTAAGTTTTCAAATCCTGCAAGTTCAGCCTGGACGGAGGGTAAAAAATCTACTTCAGGCAGTCCTTGGATTGGGCCCTTAAAAACAAGTTGGTTGTCTTCAAATGTTAAAGTCAAGGCAAGTAATAAATCTGTGGTCTGCAACTCTTGAAGCGCTGCCGAGGTTTTGTCTGCAATCACTCCGCTTACAAGCTTGGACAGTCCTTTTGAAGAAAGAATTAGTCTGCCCAAGCCTTCTGAATTGGGTAAGTTATCTCCTAGCTTCGTGGAAATTGGGTTTGCATCCTCACTGAGGTAAAATCGAATTGCTTCTTCAATTACAAAAGAGGAGGAAGAAATAAGCAGCACATTATTGAGGACAGTACTAGACCATTGGATGCTATTGTTTGCATCCAATACATCATAAATCTCTTGCTCGCTGTATTTCCGTGTTTGAAATCGAGTAGTCCTGGGTGCCTTGGATTTCAGTTTGTCCAAGAGTTCTGAAGGGGAATTGGAATCGAAATTCAGGGTATACAACAGACTAAATTTGTCTGTTCCTACCGCGTGATAGCTTACAGTCACCTGTTTGTTTCGGAGGGTTTTGGTCACAAAACCTGCTTCGCCCACTAGGCTATCTAAGGAGTTTAATTGGCGATCTAAGGATTGAAAAGCTGGAAATCGCGATAGAGCTGTCCAGATGGGTTGGTTTCGAAGCTCCTGCCATGCAAAATCGGCTTGTTGAGTTTCGAATAAGAATACGGCATCACTCGAAATCAGTTCAAGGCTGTTGATGGTTCTGGACTGAATAAATCGTTGGTATACTTCATAGCCTCCCCAGCTAACGAGGGATAGCACTAGAATGACCAACAAACTTTTCCAGATTTTCAAGTTGAAGTATCGAGTAGAAGTAAATGGAGTAAAAAAAGACCTAAGAAACTTTACGCAGTGGAAAGTGTCTTAGGCCATTGATCCGGCAAGGATCAGATTAGTTGCTCAAGCGATCCAAAACTTGCATCACTTCTTTTACGTGACCTCTGGAGGTTTCTAGCAATTGCTTTTCTTCTGCATTCAGATCCAGTTCGATTACTTTTTCGACGCCGTTTTTGCCAAGGATGACAGGGACGCCAAGGTAGCAGTCATTAATACCATATTCTCCATCCAGCTTGATGCATACTGGAAATACCCTTCTTTGGTTTTTCAAGATGGCTTCCACCATTTGTGCAGCAGCAGCACCTGGTGCATACCATGCAGAGGTACCCATTAGCTTTACCAGCTCGCCCCCTCCAAATTTGGTGCGCTCGATAATGGCGTCTAGCTTATCTTTTGAAACTAATTCAGTGACAGGGATACCTGCCACAGTGGTATAGCGTGGAAGTGGAACCATGGTGTCCCCATGGCCTCCCATTAAGATTGCCTGGATTTCTTTCCCAGAGACATTCAATTCTTCGGCCAAGAAGGCACGGTAGCGGGCGGTATCCAAAATTCCTGCCATACCTATCACTTTATTTCTTGAAAACCCAGAAGTTAAATGTGCTTGGTAAGTCATCACATCCAAAGGATTGGAAACTACGATGATGATGGCATTTGGAGAGTGTTTCGCTACATTTTCAGTCACAGACTTCACGATTCCAGCATTGGTTTCTATCAAATCATCGCGGGTCATCCCTGGTTTTCTTGGAAGTCCTGAGGTGATGACTACCACATCCGAATTTGCAGTTTTGCTGTAATCATTCGTGCTGCCAACAGTACGACTATCGTATTGATTGATGGGTGCTTTTTGCCAAATGTCAAGTGCCTTACCTTCTGCAATGCCCTCTTTGATGTCCACTAATACGATTTCTTCAGCTACCTCGCGGTATGCCAACACATCGGCACAGGTGGCACCTACGTTTCCTGCCCCAACAACGGTTACTTTGCTCATGGTTTTATATTTTTTTGGTTTGATTGCCTAAAATTCGACCCTAAGTTAATAAGGGATATTTAGGAATTGAAACCGCTTCTGGATTAAGTTCGTTGCGAAGGCACTGTTTTTTTAAAGTGCGTCGTATATTTTTTTTATGCTCCACTATTCAAACATTTGTCTCAGGCTAAAGAACCCAAAAGACTCGCGGTAGGACCGGAAAAGGCGTTGGTTGTTGGCGTTGTAAAATTCAGCCAGAGAGGACATCATTTTTGCCTTGATTTTTGGATTGTTGTTAAAGATCTCCAGTAGGGCAAACTGTGGGATCACTAGTAATTCTGCTTCATCCGAGCTCACCAGGGCGGTGTAAGTTCTTTTCGAGTTTTCCAGAAGAGAATTTTCACCGAAGGCATCTCCTCGTTTGAGTTGCATGATGGTTTCAAAATTCTCACTTAGATCGATGGTCAGATCTACCTGGCCTTTTCGAATGAGGTAGAGGGCTTGGCTTGGGTCTTTGCTAAAAAAAATCACTTCATCACGGACATATTTCCGCTCGTGCATGGTGGGTAAAAAACGAGCGAGTTCCTGCTGCTTGAGCAGCTCGAAAAATTTGATGCCTTGCAGGAAATCAAACATCCGCAGTTCTTGGGGCTCATAGGTTTTGGAAAAAGGATTTCTCATGGCTTAGCGTTTTTGTATGTGCAAGCATTTTTGGGCGGCTGGGCCCACTTTTGCCCAATCAGCAATCCGCATGCCAACTACCCAGGCTATTTTATTTCCTGAAACTAGGACTTTTACCTCTTTTTTTAAGGCAAATGGCACTTTATTATCAATCAGGAAGTCGGAAATTTTCTTTTCGGATTGCATTCCTAATGGATTAAAACGGTCTCCTTCCTGCCAACTCCGGATTTGAAGCGGAAACTCCAAGCAGTCCAAATCGAATACTGCATTTGCTGGATTCCGATCGATTTCTTTTTGAGGGAGGCCCCAAGTCAGGTGGTACCCGCCTTCTGGAAGTTCAAAAAAAGGAGTTCCAAAAGGAAGTTCAAGCTCAGGGAATGCTATAGGGATAGGATACAGCAGTAGCTCTTCTCGGTCTAGACTGAGTTCATACGTCGCGCTACGCAACAATTTGCCTGGCTGGATGGCTTCTAAGCTTTTTGAAAGGGTTAAAGCTTGATCTGAATTAAACCCGTAAGGCCTCAACCAAAAATAAAGTAAAGAGGTAACTCCTGGCATGTTGCTCAAAGATTTGTAGGCAAGAAAGCTGATTCCCTGCTGCTCACGAACATGTTCTGCCTTCCAGAGTTCAAACAGGCCTGAAAAGGCCTTGCCAGTATCTTTTAACCGCTCAAAGCTCTGCAAGAGATTCTGTCGTGTATCGGGTTCCAGGTTGTAAATGGCAGGTAGTCCGCTATGGCGCAGCTTATTCCTTTTGTAGTCGCTGGAAGCATTGGATCGATCTTCCCGCCAAGTTTGCTTGACCTCCTCCATATAGGATACAAGTTGTGCTCTTGAAAAAGGAAGAAGTGGACGAATCAACCAACCACGACGGGCGCTCATACCATAAAGTCCTTCTATGCCGGTGCCTCTTACCAGGTTAAGAAAAATAGTCTCTAGCTGATCATCTTGGTGATGGGCCAGGATGATGCCTTCCAAATTTTTCTCATTTCTAATCTCTTCAAAAAACTGGTAGCGGATTTCTCGGGCGGCCATCTGTATGGAAATGCCTTTTTTATCTGCCCATTCAACCGTGTTGGCCTGGTGAATGTAGATGGGTAAAGAATGGTCCTGAGCCCAGTTTTTTACAAATTCTTCGTCTCCATCGCTTTCTGTGCCACGCAAGCTAAAATTGACATGAGCAAGCTCTAGTTGAATCTCCGCCGCGTGAAGTAGATGCGCCAAAGCCATGCTATCTAGTCCGCCACTGCAGGCCATTAGGTAGCGTTTGTTGGGTTCAAAAAGTGTGCTTTGTCGGATATGCGAGATAAAGGCGTCGTACATTAATCAAAAATAGCTTTTTTAGCTAAATTTGCCTCCATTCCATCCCGTATGAAACCTCCTTTTTTCATTCTATTCCTTCTCTTGGTACTCTGGATGCCCATCTGTGTCCATGCGCAGTCCTCTTCGCTCTTGGAGATTCGCAGTGCGGATCTACTTCAGGGTGCCAAAGGCTTTGAGCGATTGTTGGGAAACGTGAAAATGAAGCACCAAAATTCCCTTATTTCCTGTGATTCGGCCTATTTTTTTCGGGATGAAAATCGGGCACAGCTTTTTGGGAGGGTGCAAATCAAGGATGAGGTGGACCCCATCACCACGACCAGCTCCTACGCTGAATACGATGGTGCGACCAAGGTAGCCAAGCTTCGCAAGAATGTGGTATTCACCAACCAGAAGACCAAGCTGTACACCGAATACCTCGACTACAACCGGGAGTCCAATGTGGCCACCTATTTTGAGGGGGGTAAGGTGGTGGATTCAGTGAATGTGCTGACGAGTGAGACAGGAACTTATGAGATCAATTACGAGCGGATCAGTTTTCAATACGATGTGATATTGGTGAATCCAGATTACACGCTTAAAACGCAGGATCTTATCTACATGACCGTTCCTAAAACTGCCCAGACTCCTGGATTGACCAACATTGTTTCCAAGGAAGGCTACCACTTAGATGCCCAAAAGGGAAGTTTTTACGACACACAGCTCAAGCAGTTTAAGTTTTTTGAGGGCTTGGTGGAGACGGAAGATAGCCGAGTGAAAGCGGATGAATTGTTTTACGATGAGCCCAAAGCCTACTACGAGGGAAAAAAAGATGTGCGGGTGCTGAATAAAGAGCGGAAGCTAGAGGTTTTTGGGGATGAGGGGAACTATTGGGAGACCAAAAAATATAGTGAGGTTTACGGAAAGGCGTTGGTGCGAAAGTATTTTGAGTCAGATACTCTTTTTCTTACCGCTGACACCTTGATTTCACAGGATGGAGAAGAAGATTCAGCCAAATTTTTGCTTGCCTTTCATCAAGTTAACTTGGTCAAATCAGATCTTTCCGGAAAGGCAGATTCCTTGTTATATGCCTTCGGGGATTCGGCAATCCATCTGTATAAGGACCCGATTTTATGGAATCGCTCTAGCCAAATAGCAGCAGACAGCATGGTGTTTTACTTAAAGAATGAAACCTTGGACCGGGTGTTTATGAAGAACAAGGCCTTTGCAATTTTGACAGATACCTTGTTGAATTTCAACCAGATGAAAGGGAGAAAGATGACAGGGTATTTCAAGGACGGTCAGCTGAGTAATTTGTTTATCGAGGGAAATGGGGAGTCGCTCTACTATGCGCTCGAAGGGGATACCTTGACTCAAGGAATCAATCGCATCCTTAGCTCAACCATTGGGCTGAGCTTCGTAGATGGGCTGATCAAAAAATCAAATTTTGGAGTTCGTCCTGATGGGAAATTCATACCAGTTCAAGATATTGATGAAAAGATGAGTCGGCTAGATGGCTTTAAGTGGAGGGTGGAGGAAAAGCCTTTGCGTGCTACAATTGATACCTGGCGAAAGGTGGTTGAAATTGATCCTACGCTTCAGAATTTTTTCAACGAGCCGGAAGTAAAGCTGACGATGCCTACCCAAGGGCAGCTTCAAAAAGTGTTGCAAGAAAAGCCCGTCAAACAGAAAGGTGGCGGTTAAGCACCTAGAAATGGATCATTTTTAAAACTTAACAACAATTAACCCGGTTTTCGGGGAAAAAATGTATCTTTTTAAATACATTTAACGTATAATTTATTTACTTTATTGTAAGTTCATCTCCCTTATTTAGTAACTATTTTCCATGAACGCCCAATTGCTCAAATTGACTTTTATGTTGCTTATGCTGTTCCCTGTTTTTGCGGGAGCTCAGCAGGTAAATGTCTTGAGCGAATCAGTAGAATTTTCAGGTAGAATCGGTTCCTCTCAACGGAAAACAGTAATTCTCCACAACGAGTCAGCACAACCTAAAACATTCCTTTTACGAAATATTAAGGGAAGTATCGGCTCGTCTCAAAAGATGCGTATTTGTCTAGGAGATCAGTGTTTTGATCCTAAAAAAGACTTGGCAAAGGTGATGTTAACCCTTGCTCCAGGGGAGATTTATACCGATCTGTTTTTAGAGTTTGAATTAGGTATTGCGGAGACTTTAGGCAGTTTCGATTTGGTATTTGTAAATAGTGAAGCCTTGCGTGATTTTTTTGTAGTTGAGGCAAAATATTCCGTTTCAAGCGAGCTAAAATCAGATTTTTTGAACAAAGATGTCAAGCTGGGGGATATTTATCCCAATCCTAGTAACCGCGTAGCGCAATTGGATTATACCGTCGTAAATCCAAAATCCAAAGCAAAAATTACAGTGACCAGTTTTATAGGCAATCCCATTGCGGAATATGAATTGGATCCTACGCGAAATAGTTTGGTTATTCATGTAGCGGACTTCCAGCCAGGGGTGTATTTCTACACCTTATTTGTTGACAATAAAAATGTGGTCACCAAGAAATTACAAGTGAAAAAGTAAGGCTTGCTGTCAATTCTATTTCATTTGAAATCTTACAATTATCCCTTATATTTGCGGGCCTTTAATTAATCATGCGTCACTATTCGATCTTGTTTGTATTCGTCTTGGTTCTCCTTGGAGCCTGTGGACCTTTTGCCAAGTTGGAAAAGAGTACCAACTGGGAGGAGCTGTACAACGGTGCCAACAAATACTACCAAGAAGGCGAGTACAACAAAGCGATTATCTTGTATGAAAAGGTACTTCCTGTAATTAAGGGATCTGAAAAGGCTGAAATGGCAGAATACAACTATGCCAATTGCCATTTTAAAACGGATAGGTACATTGAGTCGGCTGGATATTTCAATACCTTTTTCAAAACCTACAACCGAAGTTCGCTGGCGGAAGAAGCTTTATTTATGCATGCGTATTCCCTGTACCTAGATGCTCCTGATTTCAATTTAGATCAACAAAGTAGCAAAGAAGCGGTCACGGCCATTCAGCAATTTGTAGGTAAATTTCCCGCTTCTGCCAGCTATGAGCGGGCAATGGATATGTTGAAAGATTTGGAATCTCGATTTGAAGAAAAGGCTTACAGTGAGTCGGAAATGTACTACAGGTTGAAGGAAGGTTTGTTTCCTGGCGACTTTTACAGGGCTTGCATCATCAACTTTCAAAATTTTGCCAAGGATTATCCGGAAAGCAAGCGAAATGAGGAGTTGGCTTATCGTCTGGTAGAAGTGGGCTATTCCTATGCTAAAAATAGTGCCTTCGACAAAAAAGAGGATCGCTTGAATGATGCCTTGAAGTTTGTAAACAATTTTTACCGAAAGTACGCTGCAAGTGGGTATTTGGGAGAGGTGAAAAAACTAGAGATGCAAACCAAGGAAGAGATTCAGGCGCATTCCAAACAGAAAAAAGAGATTGCAGACAAGAAGGCTGCAGAAGAGGCGGCAGCAACTACCACATCAAATTAATTAAAATACACGCATTTAAATACAAATTATATGGCTGTTAATCCATCAATCATCACCAGAGATCTAGATAAAGTTGCCGATCAAACAGGTAATATCTATGAGTCGATCCACATCGTGAGTCAGCGTGCAAAGCAAATTTCTTCTACCTTGAAGGAAGAATTGAACAACAAGCTTTCTGAGTTTGCTTCCACCGTAGACAATTTGGAAGAAGTATTTGAGAACAAGGAGCAAATCGAAATCTCCAAGTTTTACGAAAGAATGCCTAAGCCAACCTCTTTAGCGATGGAAGAGTTTACAGAGGGAAAAATCCACCATAGGTATCCATCGCAAGAAGGAGCGGAGTAATTTCCAATGAATCTTAAGGGCAAACGAATTTTAGTCGGTGTTACAGGCAGCATTGCAGCCTATAAAACAGCGATTTTAACGCGCTTGCTCATCAAATCTGGAGCAGAGGTACAGCTAGTAGCGACTACTTCTGCTCTTGATTTTATTACCCCCCTCACTTTAGCTACCCTTTCCAAAAGACCGGTACTTTCTGCTTTTTTTGAAAAAAGCTCCGGTCAATGGAACAATCATGTGGAGCTAGGCCTTTGGGCAGACTTATTTATAGTGGCTCCCTTGAGTGCGAATACCTTGTGCAAATTTGCCCAAGGGGGAAGTGACAACTTACTTACCGCGACCTATCTCTCCTGCCGTTGTCCTGTGATGCTTGCGCCAGCCATGGACTTGGATATGTACCAGCACCCATCCGTTCGGGCCAACTTGGAAAAAGTAGCTTCCTTTGGAAATATAGTCTTGGATGCCGAAACCGGGGAATTGGCCAGTGGGCTCTCTGGTCAAGGAAGAATGATGGAGCCGGAGCATATTCTGGAGCAGGTCATTCGATTTTTTAATCCTAAGAAGGATTTTCATGGCAAGAAAGTGATGATTACCTTGGGCCCAACTCAAGAAGCACTCGACCCTGTTCGGTTTTTGAGCAATCATTCCAGTGGGAAAATGGGCTATGCCCTAGGCAAAGCATTTGAAGCCCAAGGTGCAGCAGTTTCCCTCGTCGCGGGCCCTGTTGCCTTGAAGTTGGACGAAATCCGATTTCAGGTCCATCGCGTGACCACTGCAACCGAGATGTTTGAAGCAGCCAAGTCCTTGCATGCACAGATGGATGTGGTAGTATTTGCCGCTGCAGTGGCAGATTTTAGACCTGAAAATGCTGCTGCTCAAAAAATAAAAAAGGCTGGAGAAGAACTGACCCTTCGCTTGGTGCCAAATGTGGACCTTGCCTTTGAGCTTGGGAAAATAAAAAGTGCCAACCAGATTCATGTTGGCTTTGCCTTGGAAACAGAGCAGGAAGAGGTGAATGCCAAAGCGAAAATGGTTCGCAAAAATTTTGATTTGGTAGTATTGAATTCAGCAACGGAGGCCGGAGTAGGTTTTAAACACGACACCAACCAGGTTCGTATTTTTCACAAGGGAGGAAATGAAGTTCAGTCCACCCTTTTGCCGAAGGAGGCGATTGCGGAAATTATTTTGGAGGAAGTCAAAAAAGTAGCTTCTTGAGGAGGAGCTAAAGATTTTTTGTAAGTTTAGTACATGAAAAAAGGGATACTCATCCTAGTTGGAATTCTTGGATTTTTTATAGAGAGCAAGGCTCAAGAATTGGATTTTAGGGTCATCATCAACAGCGACCGTTCTAGATTTCAAAGTACGGAGATCTTTAGCCAGATGAAAACCAGCTTTGAACAGTTTTTGAATGGGAGAACCTGGACTTCAGATGAGTTTAGGCCTGAGGAGCGAATCAAAGGAAATTTGTTAATTACCATCAACCAGGTGCCGCAAATAGGGGTTTACAGTGCGACGGTTCAAGTGCAGGTGGTACGCCCAGTGTTTGGGACCAACTACGAGACGGTGGTGCTAAACTTTATTGATCGGAATTGGTCTTTTGAATACCAAGATTCGCAACCCCTCGAATTCAATCGAGTTTCCTTTTTAAATAACATTAGTTCCTTACTTGCCTTTTATGCGCACATCGCGCTTGGCATGGATTACGACACTTTTTCGCTCAAGGGGGGTAATCCCTATTTCGAAGTAGCGAATGATATCGTTAATAATGCCCAGCAATCGGGCCGTGCTGGCTGGGTACAAAACCCCAATGACCGAAGAAGTCGCTACTGGCTGATCAATGACATTTACATTTCAACAGTGTATGCCCCTATTCGGGAGGCATTTTATTTGTATCATAGAAAAGGGATAGACCAACTCGCGACCGCACCAGAAGAAGCGTATAATTCCATTTTGGAAGCGATTCAACGTGTAGCGGAAGCCAATAGATTGCAGCCCAATGGGATTTTTACAATCAGTTTTGTCGATGCTAAAAGTGATGAAATTGCTCAGATATTGAAGAATGCTCCATTTGAGATTCGTGAAAAAGCCGTTCCGCTACTCCTTGAAATTGATCCGAATAACGCTAGAAAATACAACGAGCTGCTCAAAAGCTGAAGCTTATCATTTAATTTTGTTGGAAAGCTATCCTTAATTCATGCTTACTTCACTTAAAATATCCAATTATGCGTTGATCGATCACTTGGCCATGCAGCCCAGCGCTGGATTGAGCATGATTACAGGTGAAACTGGATCGGGTAAGTCGATAATGCTTGGAGCTGTAGGCCTTTTACTTGGCAATCGGGCGGATACCAAGGTATTGCTTCACGAAGAGAAGAAATGCGTGGTGGAAGGGATTTTTGACATTCGTTCCTACGGCCTACAGGAATATTTTGAGGAGCTGGAACTAGACTATGAAGAAAGCTGCATTATCCGAAGGGAGATTAGTCCAAATGGCAAATCCCGATCCTTCGTAAATGACACTCCGATATTATTGGATCATTTGAAGACTTTGGGGGAGAAGCTCATGGATGTTCATTCCCAGCACGACACCTTACTCTTGGGAGAAGGAGATTTTCAGTTGGGCTTGGTAGATGCATTTGCCCAAACCGGAGTGGAGCAAACTGCCTATCAACTGGTTTTTAATGAATTTAAGTCCTCCAAAAAAAGGCTAGAGGAACTTACTGGTCAGTCCAATAGGCTTAAAAAAGAGTTCGACTTCAATCAATTTCAATTGAATGAGTTGAGTAGTCTATCGCTTGTAGCGGGGGAGCAAGAGGAGTTAGAGGCTAGTCAGCAGATCCTTGAAAATGCAGAAGATATTAAAGTGAAGATTCGGGAAATTCTTTCCCTTTTTCAAGACGAGCAGTTTGGAGTACTTCAGGGAATGGGGCATATTCAATCGAGTTTGCAGGGTTTGGAGCGATTGGCTCAGGCTTTTGGCAGTTATCGACAGCGATTCCAGGAGGCTTTAATTGAATTAAATGATTTGGCAGAAAGCTTAGGAGACGAGGATAGTGCCGTTGAAGTGGATGTTGAAAAATTGGAACGTACCCGTGAGCGTCTAAGCAAAATCTATCTATTGCAGAAAAAACATGGCCTGCAGACTGTTAAGGAGCTTATGGCATTCGAAAGCCATTTGGCGGACCAGGTTTTTCAAGTGCAGCAGGTAGCCGATCAGTTGCTTGCCGCCAAGAGGGTTCAACTTGAGAATGAAAAGGCTATGCTTCAGGCATCTGAGGTTCTTAGCCAAAAGCGAAAGGCTTGTTTCCCTTCTTTTGAACGGGCATTGGAGGAATTGCTGCATGAGTTGGGGATGGAAAATGCCCGAATTCGATTGGAGAGGCAATCCCTTGACCCCCATCCCTCTGGTGTAGATCGGGTAGAGTTGCTTTTCTCGGCCAACAAAGGAATGCCGCTACTGCCATTGAAAAAAGTAGCCTCTGGAGGTGAATTTTCGCGCTTACTTTTTGCGATTAAGTACATGATGGCCGACAAAATGGCCTTGCCTACGCTTATTTTCGATGAGATTGATTCCGGTATTTCGGGTGAAGTGGCCTTGCAGATGGTCCGCATGATGCAGGTCATTGCTCAAAACCACCAAGTGATTTGCATCACACACCTTCCACAGATGGCTGCCAAGGGAGACCTGCATTTCTTTGTGTACAAGGATCATAGCGCAGAAAAAACCATCTCTAAGGTCAAGCAATTGACTGCCGAGGAACGGGTACATGAGCTTGCAAAAATGATTGCAGGAGACAATCCTTCCCTTGCTGCTAAGGCTAGTGCCAAAGAGCTCCTGATGAATTGAAGGGCTAACTCCTAAATTTTTTGTAGTTTTACCGCAGAATTTGAATCCAACCCCATTGCTATATGTCAGAAAATTTACTTAAAGGAAAAGTAGGAATCATTACTGGTGCACTTGATGAAAATTCCATTGCTTGGAAGACTGCACTCAAGGTAAAGGAACAAGGCGGAAAATTTGTCTTGACCAATGCACCCATTGCCATGCGTATGGGAGCGATCAAAGAACTGGCTCAGGAGTGCAATACCATTGTTGTAGGTGCAGATGCCACCGTAGTGGAGGATATTGAAAAGTTATATGCTGAGGCAAAAGAGTTTTTAGGGGCGGATTTTGACTTTTTGCTTCACTC
>CAMBMU010000001.1 GCA_945868725.1 Spirosoma fluviale | reverse complement strand
GAATTAAAAATTCAAGGATAAATGCTCGCGATTGCAAATCACGAGCAGCACCAACTCGCCAAAAACCAAAAAAACGGTGCAAGTTCTCGCCTACACCGTTTTTTTATGGATTGACCCTAGGACTTATATTCCGAACTCCTTCTTTACCGTGTCCAGGTAATCCAACTTCTCCCAGGTAAACAACTCTACCTTCTGGATGATGGCTGGACGATACGGGGAAGTGAAGGTTTTCTCTACTATAACACTTTCTCTACCCATGTGGCCGTAAGCGGCTGTCTCTAGGTAGATCGGGGTGCGCAACTTCAAGCGCTGCTCGATGGCGTACGGACGCATGTCGAAGATAGCCTCCACCTTCTTGGCAATCTCTCCATCGCTCAGCTTCACCTTGGCCGTGCCGTAAGTATTGATGTAGATACCCATCGGTTTGGCAACGCCAATTGCGTAGGATACTTGTACCAAGATCTCATCAGCTACTCCTGCTGCCACCAAGTTTTTGGCAATGTGGCGGGTCGCATAAGCTGCAGAACGATCTACTTTTGATGGATCTTTGCCTGAGAAGGCTCCTCCTCCGTGAGCTCCCTTGCCCCCGTAGGTATCTACGATGATTTTTCTTCCAGTAAGTCCGGTATCACCATGTGGCCCACCAATCACAAACTTGCCCGTTGGGTTGATGTGGTAGGTGATCTGGTCGGTAAATAGTTTTTGGAGCGAAGGCTTCAACTTGGCCTTCACGCGTGGAATCAAAATGTTGATGATGTCCGCTTTGATTTTGGCAAGCATCGTTGCCTCCTCGTCAAAGTCATCGTGCTGGGTAGATACCACAATCGCATCGATGCGCTGAGGCACGTTGTCGTCAGAGTATTCAATAGTCACCTGAGACTTGGAGTCAGGACGAAGGTACGGCATGTCCTTATTCTCTCTACGCAGTTCCGCTAGTTCGAGTAGAATGCGGTGTGAGAGGTCCAATGCCAGAGGCATGTAGTTGTCCGTCTCGTTGGTCGCATAGCCAAACATCATCCCTTGGTCGCCTGCACCCTGCTCTTCTGGGTTCTTGCGTTCTACGCCTTGGTTGATGTCCGCAGACTGCTCGTGGATTGCAGAAAGCACTCCGCAAGAGTTGCCTTCAAACATGTATTCACTCTTGGTATAGCCGATCTTATTGATTACCTCACGGGCGATCTTTTGTACGTCTAGGTAAACCTCAGATTTTACCTCACCGGCAAGGAACACCTGTCCGGTCGTAACAAGCGTTTCGCAGGCTACCTTGGAGCTGGGATCAAAAGCCAAAAAGTTGTCAATCAATGCGTCCGAAATCTGATCCGCAATTTTATCTGGGTGGCCCTCAGAGACAGACTCGGAGGTGAATAGGTAAGGCATGCCGTTTTTTATTTTTCGTGAATGGTGGCACAAAATTACAGGAAGTGCCCGAAATAAAAAACTGCAGAAAAGTGCTACTTACGAAGCAACAGCGATTCCTTTTTTTATTATCGAAAAGACGTTTAGTTTATAAAACCTTTGCGGCCTGCCTGCCTACCGCAGGTAGGCTTTGCGCGAGTACTCTCTTTTTTTCTCGCAAACAAGAGAAGTCCTGCCTGCCTACGGTACCTGCGGAAGGCAGGCGCAAAGAGAACCATTGCTTTGCGACCTTAGCGACTTTGCGAGAGCCATAATTTTAAAGAAAATCAATGTTTTAAGAAAAGACCTTCGGGGTTTTAGAAACCTCAAAGGTGAAAAAAGACCTTCGGGGTTTTGGAAACCTCAAAGGAGATCAAAGACCTTCGGGGTTTTAGAAACCTCAAAGGAGATCAAAGACCTTCGGGGTTTTAGAAACCCCAAAGGTCGTTAAATCATTTCTACACTGCGCTTCACGAAGGCAGTCAGGTCCTTGCCAGTGAGCAAGCCCTGAGAGAGTAAAGCAAGATCAAAGGCTTGCTTGGCAAGCTTCACCTGACTCTCTTCATTTTCTGCCTTGAGGATCTTATCAACCAAAGGGTGATTGCCATTGATGGCGACCTTGTAGCTATCCGGCAGGCTACCGTAGAAACTCATCGGGCCTCCACCAGTTTGTGCCATTTCCTTCATGCGGCGCATCCACTCTTCCATCGTGATGGTTACAGGCATTTCCTCGGGACTTAGCCCTTCGATATCCACGGTATAGGTTTTGTTGGCGATGGCTTTTTCAAAAAGCTCCTTCACCGACTTGCTTTGATCTTCTGTCAACAAGTTGGCATAAGCGGAATCCTTTTGAATCAACTTTTCTACCACATCCGAATCCACACGCTTGAGTTGGGTTTTTTCCAACTTGGATTCAATGTTCTGAATGAAATGGTTGTCTATAGGTGAATCCATTACCAACACATCGTACTCCTTCTTGAGTGCTGAATCGATAAAGCTATCCTGCTTCTTCAGGTCTGTGGAGTACAAATAAACCAGCTGCTCGCTTTTGTCGGTTTGAGTAGCCAATACCTTTTCACGGTATTCGTCTAGCGTATAGTGCTCTTCCTTGGTGTTTTTAAGAAGTGTAAATTCCTTCCCCTTCTCGTAAAACTTCTCCTCGGAAATCATGCCGTACTTTACAAACAATCCAATATCTCCCCACTTCGCCTCGTATGCCTTGCGGTCTTTCTTGAATAGCTCTGAAAGCTTATCGGCGACTTTCTTCGTGATGTAGTTGTTGATCTTCTTCACGTTACCATCTGCCTGCAAAAAGCTTCTAGACACGTTGAGCGGGATATCTGGGGAATCAATCACCCCATGGAGCAGCATCAAAAACTCAGGAACAATGTCCTTCACCTCATCGGTAATAAATACCTGACGGCTGAAAAGCTTGATCTTGTTGCGCTGCAACTCAAAGTCATTTTTGACTTTCGGGAAATACAGCACCCCTGTCAAGTTGAACGGATAGTCCACATTGAGGTGGATCCAAAATAAAGGATCGTCACCCATAGGGTATAAACTCTTGTAAAAAGCGAGGTAGTCCTCGTCTTGAAGATCGCTTGGTGACTTGGTCCAAATAGGAGCGGTAGTGTTGAGAATATTGTCTACCTCCACAGACTTCCATTTCTTCTCTCCCTTATCGTCTACACCATCTTCTACTGACTCGGATTTGGTGCCAAACTTGATGGGGATGGGCAGAAACTTGCAGTACTTGTCCAGGATCCCTTGCAACTTCCACTTGTCCAGAAATTCGATCGAGTCCTCGTTGATATGGAGAATAATATCCGTTCCTCGGCTCTTCTTTTTTCCTTTTTTGATTTCAAACTCAGTGCTTCCATCACAAGTCCAGATTGTAGGCTCAGCTCCCTCCTGATAAGAAAGAGAATGGATATCTACGTTTTTGGCCACCATAAAGGCGGAATAGAAACCCAAGCCAAACTTGCCAATGATTTCGTTGGCATCTTTGGAATCTTTGAATTTCTCCACAAACTCGGTAGCGCCCGAAAATGCAATCTGGTTGATGTACTTCTTTATTTCCTCAGCAGTCATGCCGAGTCCTTTGTCGGAGATGGTGATGGTCTTCTTTTTTTCGTCAAAAGAAACCTCTACGGTGAGATCACCTAATTCCCCTGCATACTGACCTAATGTCGCAAGTCGCTTGATTTTTTGAGTCGCATCCACTGCATTCGAGACCAGTTCCCGAAGGAATATCTCATGATCAGAATAGAGGAATTTCTTAATGATGGGGAAAATGTTCTCGGTATGTATCGAGATCGTGCCTTTTTCCTGCATGGGCTTACATCGGTTTAGTTAAAGGTAAAATGTATCTACTCATAGGGTAGCAAGGCCTATTCCAAGTCTAAAAAAGTGACAAGATGTCAGCACAATCGAATTGCAACCCGCAGCAAAAAGAAGCCTTTAGCTAGTCCCAAGGCGGGGGGTATACGTAAAATCCAATGGATTTGGAAAGTCAAAGCTAAATCCAGTGGCACTAAATTTTTCCGAACTAATGCACCTCCCTACTTTTTCATCGGCGGCTTCCTGATAGCTTGCTGGCAGAGGGATTCCGCAGGCACTCGCATTTTTTGCATAGACCTCTCGCCGAAAAGGGTGCTCAGGCGCGACCCCATTGAAGGTTTGATTCCAGAGGCCTTGATCAACCACCCAAGCGATCATCCTTGCTGCATCGAGTTGGTGAATAAAATTGACACGCGTATGACCTACCACTTGTTCCTTTCCTGAAAAATAAGCGCCAGGAATACGATCTGCTCCCATCAATCCTCCCATACGCAGGATAGTCAGCGCATAGCTTGGAGAATCTGCCATCAATTGCTCCGCTCGATACAAAATCGAATTGCCCGCATTACTTTCGGAAACCTCCTCCTCCTCGGTGTAGGACACTGCCTTACTTTCATTGGGGTAAATGCCGGTGCTAGAGATAAAAATCACTTGCTCTACAGCGGAAGCAACTAGCAGCTCTCGAATGACAGCAAGCTGCTGTAGGTAAAGTTCTCCATCCCCATGCCGACTTCGAGGAGGAAGGGTCACTATCAAAATCTCGGAATCAAAAAGACGAAGATACCCTATCCCCTCAGGTCGAGGATTAAGTTTAAACTGTACCGCATCCAGCCCTTTTTGTTGAAGCTGGGCTACCTTTTCTAGGCTGGTAGCAGATCCCAATACCTGGTACCCCTGCTGCTGAAGCAGTACTCCCGCAGCGTGGCCAAGCCATCCCAAACCGATAATAGAAACTTTCTTCATGTGAGTAGTAGGAATGCAAAGGTACTGGAATGAGTTGGCAAAAGATCAAGCTCCCATCTCACTTAAAACCAAGAGCAGACCCCCGTTTGGAAGCTTTGTTTACTCTTTTTTAGGCAGGGTTCCCAAGAGGTAATCCCAGAGAGGAGAACTTACCCCAAAAGCGGTATCTGGATTTTTGTAGTGATGGATGGCATGGTTGACCCACAAGACCTTGAAAAAATTCTTGGGTGGATTGTAGACATGCACCAGGTAATGAACTCCCAAATACCCAGCATATCCAAGCAGAAATCCGGGTAAAAAATAGAGCGCAAAATCACCCATCAACAGGGTAAACATTAAGTACAAGATCGCTGCATAGGCTGCGCTCACGAAGGGAGGCATGGCCAAGCGGTCCTTGTCCCTGGGATAATCGTGGTGTACTCCATGGATGCCGTATTGCAATTTGTCTTTGATGGGAGTGTCTGGTTCCATATGAAAAAAATGCCTGTGCATCAGGTATTCTACGAAGGTAAAGACAAAGATTCCAGCGAAAAGGACGGCAAAGCCAAGCCACAAGGGAATAGTAGTGATAAGTCCAAAATACAAGGAGACGGATGAAATAGCCAAAAAAAGTGTAATCGGAACCGAAATATGCGTTCGAGAGATTTTTTCAAGAACAGGATTAGAAAAAATCTGAGCAGAACCGAAATTATCTGGCCGATCTAATCTCCCAATCTTTTTCATGGCAAACAGTGGTTTAGGTAGTTGTCAAAAATTAATGTGCTCTACAGCTATAAACTATCCTACAAAAATAAAGGTTTACTCTTTTAATTTTTTATTTGGCGATGACTTAACTCGTCTATTTTTCACTTTCTGCCAGCGCAATGATTTTTCGGTAGTAATCCTCATACATCGGAAGGATCTGGTCGATGTCAAATTCTTTGGCTCGCGCCAAAGCCCGCTCCTTAAATCCTGGCAAATTGGCCTTGTCTAAAATAAATAAAGCTTTTTTGGTCATGTCCTCCACATCACCTATCTCGCAGGCAAAGCCTGTAATTCCATCCAAATTCAATTCGGGGATTCCCCCTGCATTGGAGGATAATACAGGCACCTCACAGGCCATCGCCTCCAAAGCAGCAAGTCCAAAGCTTTCTTTTTCCGAAGGCATTAAAAATAAATCTGCCACAGACAACACCTCTTCTACTGCCTCCAATTTACCCAAGAAACGGATGTCTTCGCAGGCACCAAGCGTACGACAGAGTCGCTCCATTTTATCCCTTTCAGGTCCATCTCCTACCAGAAGCAACTTGGCAGGAATCTCTTTTCGTACGTTGTAAAACACATGGATGACATCCTCTACCCGCTTTACCTTCCGGAAGTTGGAGGTATGGACCAAAAGCATTTCCCCATTGGGGCAAATGGCTAGCTTAAAATGCTCCTTTCGCTGCTTCTTAAAGCGCTCCAAATCGATAAAATTCGGAATCACCTCAATTTCTCGCTTGATGTCAAAGTAGGCATAGGTTTCCTTTTTCAAATCCTCTGAAACTGCCGTAACCCCATCGGACTGGTTGATTGAAAAAGTTACTACCGGTTCGTAACTCGGATCTTTTCCAACCAAGGTGATGTCTGTACCGTGAAGGGTCGTCACCACAGGAATTGAAATGCCATGGGTTTTGAGTATTTGCTTGGCCATGTAAGCGGAGGAAGCATGCGGAATGGCATAATGCACATGTAGCAAGTCCAGATTTTCGTACTTGACCACACTCACCATTTTACTGGCAAGCGCAAGTTCGTAGGGAGCAAACTCAAATAAGGGATAACTCTTAATGTCTACCTCGTGGTAGAATAAGTTTTCGCTAAAAAAATCCAGCCTCATGGGCTGCTTGTAGGTGATAAAATGTACTTCATGGCCCACTTTCGCAAGTCCTTTGCCCAATTCAGTGGCTACCACTCCACTACCTCCGAAGGTAGGGTAACAAACAATTCCTATTTTCATTTACTGGATCAAGGCTTTACTAATCTGCTGATAACACGGATCAACTATAGTTTTGTTCAAAATAAAAGATTTTATGCTCCCAATTTTCTTAATGAAAGCGCAAGGAAGAAAAAAACTAAGGCTTAACTACACAAAAATCTAATTAATTTGCCAAACAAATTGGATACCCCTATGAAACATTCTTTTCTAGTAATCGCACTAGTTCTCCTTGGATGGGCATGTTCCTCTCCTACCAACACAGAAACCGAAAAAATAGATCCCCTCGCCTATTGGGGAGAAAACCCCTGGCCTGAAATCCGTAAAAAACGGATCAATACCTTGTTGCCAGAAGCATTGAAAAATGCAAATGTCGCCAGCTGGCTAGTCATCTGCCGCGAAAATTACAACGACCCCATTGCGACTCATGTGGGTGGAGAAAATGCCAGTGGCTCTGCTGCAATCCTATTTTACTCAGACGAAACGGGCTTTCACTCCCTAGCTTTTTCACCGGAAGGTGAAGCCAAAGCATTGGAAGACCTCGCCATTCACGAGAAAGTAGAACGAGTTCCACGCGGAGAATCAGCAGTGGCCAAGGCGGTCGCCTATATCAAAGAAAAGGGATTCCCGACAGTAGCCATCAATTCCTCCGCAAGCAACGAAATGGCTGATGGCCTCACGCATAGCCAACACGAGGAATTGATTGCCTTGATGGGTAGTGACAAGAACAAGCTCGTTTCCTCCGAGGAGTTGGTCTACGAATGGCTCTCCATCAAGCTACCTGAAGAGGTAGAAATTCTTAAAAAAGCAGCCCAGCTTGCTTCCGATTTTCAAGAGGAGGCCTATGCCACCATTATCCCAGGCAAAACTACAGATGCAGACCTAGCCAAGTTTTTGAAAGCCAAAATGGCGGAATATGGAGTCACCGATGCCTGGCACCCCGATCAAAACCCGAATGTGAATTCTGGGCCTGACCGTGGACATTCCCATGCTACGAACAAAGTTATCCAGCCAGGTGATATCATTCAAACGGACTTTGGAGTGAAGCTTTACGGCATCTGGGTAAGTGATATCCAGCGCTTTGCCTACGTGTTGAAAGAAGGCGAAACTAGCGCTCCCAAAGACATCCAGACCTATTGGGAAAATGGAAAAGCTGGAAGCCGTATTGCGCTTGCGGCCATGAAGCCTGGCGTTAAAGGAGAAGATGTAGACCGAGCCCAACGCGATCTGATGGATGCCAATGGATCCCTATATGTTCCCTGGAGCACAGGCCATCCGGTAGGCTATGTGGCCCATGACGTAGGCCCCAACCTAGGAGGAGCACGCATACCCAAACCCCGTCCTGCAGCCCAGAAACTCTTGAAAAAAGGAATGGTCTTTGCCTTCGATGGTTTTCATTGCTGGAAGCAAGCGGATGGCACTGAAAAAACCATCTCTGTGGAAGAAATGGCGGTGGTCAACGAAAGTGGAGCCACCTACTTAATCGCCCCTCAAGAAGACCTGATTTTGGTAGGGAAAAAGTAACTCCCAGAATTCTAAAAAGACAAAAGCCAGGGAAACTTGGCTTTTGCCTTTTCCTGATTTTTGCATTCCGATCATAAATCAAAGGTCCGAGCTGAAGCATTGGAACCACTTCTAGAATAGAGACAAATTTTAACTTTTTCAATCATTCAATTTTGCAATTGGTTACCTTTGAACAACCAAAATCTTCCCACTCCATGAACGAGCGCTACCTGCAGCGCGGAGTTTCCGCATCCAAAGAAGACGTACACCAGGCCATCTCCAAGTTGGACAAGGGGCTTTTCCCCAAAGCATTCTGCAAAATTGTAGAAGACACCTTGGGAAATGACCCCGAGTATTGCAACATCATGCATGCGGATGGCGCAGGTACTAAATCCGCTTTGGCCTACCTCTACTGGAAGGAAACGGGAGACCTGAGCGTTTGGAAAGGAATTGCGCAGGATGCCATCATCATGAATACGGATGACCTCCTCTGTGTTGGAGCGACGACCAATATCCTTGTTTCTTCCACTATCGGAAGAAACAAAAATTTAGTACCTGGAGAGGTGATCTCTGCGATCATTCAAGGCACAGAAGAAGTGCTTCAAATGCTAAGAGACAATGGGGTCAACGTGGTGCTTACAGGTGGCGAAACGGCCGATGTAGGAGACTTGGTACGCACTGTGATCGTGGATAGTACAGTTACCTGCCGGATGCGAAGGGAAGACATCATCTCCAACGACCGCATTCAAGCAGGAAACGTGATCGTGGGTCTCTCTTCTTTTGGACAAGCGAAATACGAAAAAGAATACAATGGCGGAATGGGAAGCAATGGACTGACCTCAGCACGCCACGATGTGTTTCAAAAGGTCTTAAAAACGCGCTATCCCGAAAGTTTTGATCCGGCAGTACCCGATGCCCTCGTTTACTCTGGATCCTATCAATTGACCGATCCTGCCCCTGGCACACCCTTAAACATGGGTAAGCTGGTCCTATCTCCTACCCGCACCTATGCACCGATTCTTGTAGACATATTGAATTACATGCGTCCCCATATACATGGGTTAGTTCACTGCTCGGGTGGCGCACAAACCAAGGTGCTCCATTTTATCGACGACCTTCACGTCATCAAGGACAATTTATTTGATACCCCTCCCTTGTTTCGCATCATTCAAGAGGAAAGTGGAACGGATTGGAAGGAAATGTACAAGGTATTCAACATGGGCCACAGAATGGAAGTGTACCTAGACGAGCGCTATGCTGAAGAAATCATCGATATCGCCGAATCCTATGGAGTGGAAGCACAAATCATTGGACGTGTAGAACCCCATACCGGCAAAAAAGTAACGCTTCAAGGCACCTACGGCACCTTCGAGTACTAGACCCAAAGAAGCACAATTGTGCTTCGGATCAATTTTTACATCCTGCTATGCTTCGGATTTTTCGTGTATTTGTTTGGGTAGCTGCTGCAGTACTTTTACTGGGATTGGCCACGCTGACGACGGTGGATCGAAGTCCCAAGGAGGATAGCTCATTTTATAAAAATACGGTAGCAGCTCTAGCTAGCAGTACCTGGAGCAGCAGTACCTCATCCCATTGGCTAGGAGGCTGGGCTACTGTGAATGTCACCCCAACCCAACCCGCAGAACTCGTGGGCTACTCACCTAGAGGACCCTACACCTTTGTACAAGACTCCAGCCATGTCAAAGCCTTGATCCTCAGCAACGGCAAATCCAGCATTGCCTGGCTCAACTACGAATTATTGATTGTTCACCCGCAACTCGCCGAGCAGGTCCGTGCCGGGGTTCAAGAAGCAGGCATCTCTCTAGATCAACTGATTTTTACCGCTACACATACCCATTCAGGGATGGGAGGATACATGCCAGGAATGGTTGGTTCGCTTGCCTTTGGAGGCTACGATGAGCAGGTGGTCGAGCAACTGGTAGCAGGGTCTGTTCGTGCCCTGCAAACGGCCCTCACTACCCAAGACACAGTCACCATCGCCTACAAAAAAACAAGTGTTTCGGACCTTGTTTCGAATCGCTTTACCAAAGGAGGCCCTACTGACCCATTCGTTCGTCAGGTACTCCTACAGCGAAAGGATGGACAGAAAGCCACTTTTATCACCTACTCGGCACATGCCACCGCCTTGAGCTCCAAGTTTATGGGGCTATCTGGAGATTACCCAGCCTTTCTAACTGAACGCTTGGAAGAGGATGAAGTGGATTTCGCACTTTTTGCTGCAGGCACCGTGGGAAGCCACCGTCCACTCACGCAAGGAAATACCCCCGAGCAGGTCGATGCCTATGCCCTCGCTATCGATGCTACCCTCAGCGCGGATACCAGTGCAGTGGCCTTGCAAGGAGCTGCTTTACTTCGCACTTCTCAGCTACAGATCAACTTGGGGGAACCCCAACTTCGTGTTTCCAAAGACTTGCGACTACGGCCTTGGCTCTTCCGATACCTACTTGGAGAGATGCCTGCCTATTTAGACATCAGCCAGGTGGGAAACATCTTGTTTATTTCGAGTAGCGGCGAACTTTCAGGAGTTTTTTATGAGGCCTGGGACGCCCTTGCGGAAGAAAAAGGACTGCATCTGGTAGTCACCGTTTTCAATGGGAGCTATGTTGGCTACATCACTCCCGATGAGTTGTACGACGCCTCCTACCACGAAGTCCGTGAGATGAACTGGTTTGGTCCAGGAAATGGGCAGTACTTCGATCGTCTCATTAAAGGAGTGATACAAAAAGCAGAAAATTAAACCCGCAATACAATGTCCCAACGAAGCGTACTCTCTAGCATACTTAATCTCCGCTGTCCAAGATGCAGAACGGGACAACTTTTTAAGTCAGGTAAAATTTCAAAGCCTGGAAGTTTATTTAGCATGCATCCGACTTGTCCGCATTGCAATCAGTCCTTCGAACCCGAACCAGGTTTTTATTTCGGAGCGATGTTTGTCAGCTATGGAATCAATACACTTCTTTTTATTGCTTCTTGGATCACGCTCACTCTTGTGTATCCCGACTATTCCTTGCTCTTGCTACTTGGATTGCTTGTCGGTATCGTGCTGCTTAGCTTACCCTTCAGCTTCCGCTTGAGCCGATCCATTTGGCTTGCGCTATTTGTTCGATTTGATCCCCATCAAGTCATAAAATAAGACTCCTAAATCCAAAGAAGCAGCCATGGAAGCCAAAAGGAGATCTCCATCCGTTGCCTTTTTTGGGTTGCCGGAAGTTGGGATTGAAAAAAGGTCAGGTAATGGACCAAGAACATCAGGAGAAGAATGCAAGAAAATGGGCGGTAAAAGGAGGGCAACAAAATAAAGGAAGCCATCGTGCCAAAAATTCCTAGAAAGGCAAGTTTCCGAATCCACTGAATCATTTGGATTGGAGGAAGAAGCATTGCAATAGAAATAAATCCATCCTGTCGGTCTTCTTCTTGATCCAAAAAGGAAAGCATCCAAAGATTGAGCAAAGCCAATAAAAAAAATACAATTGCAAATGCCAGTGCCTGCCAGGATAAATCCTGGGCCTCAGAACGGAGTATTGGAAGCCATAAAACTCCAACCACGTAGAATAAAGCTATCGAAACCTCCTTCAGAACCAGGGGTCCTAATTTTTGAATTGCCCAGCGACAGCCTCCCATCGCTAGCACGAGCACCAAAGTCAGCTGCAGCTCTTTACCCCATCCCAACCAGTAAAAAGCACCGGTAAGGCCAGCCACTACGGCTACAAGGATCCCTAGGGAAAGGACAAGCTTGTTTTGTCTGTAAAAGACTCTTCGGGAGGAACTACTCCCCTTACTTTGTCTTGCATCCAGCAAATGGTCTAGGCTGTAAATGGTCCACACCGCTAGCCCCAAGAGGATAAAAATGGGCCATTCCAACTGCACATGGACAAGTTCTTGAAAAAAATACATGCTTGCCATCGCGCCAAAGACAACATCCAAGGAGAGCCAAGAAAAAAGTGGTTGGAGTCGTATCAGTTTAGGCATCGCCCAAATTTAAATCCATCGCAGCACAGTGCCCAATGTATTCTGGATTTTTAGGTAAGTTTTTCTACATTTAAACAATTTGATCCCGTAAATTCAATTTCGTTGACACTAAACCCCAGCTTATGAAAACCTTCATCAGTCTTTTCGCACTTCTGCTGCTCCCATTTCTCGCCCTAGCACAAGAACCCATCAAAATAGCCTTTGTAGGCAACAGCATCACCCAAGGGCCTGGAAGGGAAAACCCTGGATCTTTTCCCCTGCAAGTAGGTCAAATCCTAGGAAGTGCCTATGAGGTAAAGAATTTTGGAGTGAGTGGCCGCACCCTTTTGAAAAAAGGAGATTTTCCCTACTGGAACGAACCCCAGTTCCAACAGGTAAAAGATTTTCGTCCAGATGTCGTACTTATTAAATTGGGCACCAACGATTCCAAACCCCAAAACTGGGCGCATAAGGGAGAGTTCGTTCAAGACTACCTGGACTTGATTGCCGAGTTTCGGGACCATATGCCCAAGGATGGCAAAGTATATGTAATCCTACCCGTACCGGTCACTCGTGAAAATTTTGGAATCAATCCCGAGATAATGAACAGCGAGCAGCGCTTGATGCTCTTTGAAATCATCCAAAAGTCCGGTGCCGAAGTCATTGACCTGTACACCCCCTTTATGGATCGAGCCGAACTATTGCCGGATGGGGTACATCCCAATGCGGAAGGGTTAGGAATTATTGCCCGCGTCATCAGTAGAAGGATACGGATGTAAATTCATACCCCCCTAAAGACAAAAAACCACAGCTTTTGTTAAAGCTGTGGTTTTTTGGTGTACAGGAGAATTTACTTTCCAGCAAGTGCATTGGCACCGGCAACAATTTCAAGAATTTCGTTAGTGATAGCTGCCTGACGCGTACGGTTGTACATCAACTTAAGCTCCTTTAGGAGTTCCCCAGCATTTTCTGTAGCCTTATCCATAGCTGTCATTCGTGCTCCATGCTCTGAGGCATTGGATTCCAAAACAGCTTTGTAAAATTGTATTCTTAATGAAATAGGGACCAATTCCTCAATGATGTAGGTACGTGAAGGCTCAAGCAAGTAGTCTGTTTCAGCTGTAGTTACCTGATCTGTTGCTGAAGCAGCCATAGGTAAAAACTGCTCTACGCGAAGCTCCTGAGTTGCCACGTTCTTGAATTCGTTGAAAACCAGAAATACTTGGTCGTAGTCACCTGCCAAAAACCCATCCATCGCAAACGAAGCAGCTTCCTTGACAGCCTCAAAACTTAGCTGTTGGAATACCCCAAAATAGGTGTCTACCAAACGGTAATCCGATTTTTTATAGTATTCGTAGGACTTCTTTCCGATGGGTAGGATGGTGATTTCCGCACCAGAAAATTGTTGGTTGATGGCGATGTTGGTTGCCTTGATGATGTTGGTATTGAATGCGCCGCAAAGTCCTTTATCTGAAGTTACAGGAACTAAAAGTACCTTCTTCATCTCACGCTTCACTGCAAAAACAATATCTTCATCCCCTTCAGCCGCTGAGGACACATTGTTGAGGATTGCAGTCAGCTTTTGTGAATAAGGACGCATCTGAACGATCTTTTCTTGCGCTCTTCTCAACTTGGCAGCGGAAACCATTTTCATGGCTTTCGTGATCTGCTGCGTCGACATGACCGAATTTATTCGCTGCTTTACTTCCTTGAGGTTAGCCATCAGAGATTGCTTTGTGCGTATAACAAGCCCTGCCAGCAAGCCGGCAGGGAATTAATAGAATTTACTTCGCGTATTTTGGTGCTAGTTCAGCAGCTGCAGTAGCAAGAATTTTGCCAGCACCATCGATATCACCTTTTAGAATCAGTTGAATTGCTTCTGGATAAGATGCCTCCAACAAGAGGTAAAACTCCTTTTCAAAAGCTCTCGCTTTAGCAACAGGAACTAAATCCATCAGACCCTTTGTAGAGGCATAGATTATGGCAACCTGATTTGCTACAGAAACCGGCGCATACTGTGCTTGCTTCAAAATCTCCTGGTTACGACGTCCACGCTCAATCGTTCTTTTGGTTGAAGCATCAAGGTCAGAACCAAACTTGGAGAAAGCTTCCAATTCACGGAACTGGGCTTGGTCCAACTTCAAAGTACCTGCCACTTTCTTCATGGACTTGATCTGTGCATTACCTCCTACACGAGATACCGAGATACCTACGTTGATCGCTGGACGAATACCAGAGTTAAACAAGTTAGTTTCCAAGAAAATCTGGCCATCCGTAATCGAAATTACGTTGGTTGGGATGTAAGCAGAAACGTCACTTGCCTGGGTTTCGATAATCGGCAAAGCAGTCAAGGATCCTCCACCTTTTACCAAAGGACGGATGGAATCAGGAAGATCGTTCATCTGTTGCGCAATGGCATCAGACTGGTTGATTTTTGCAGCTCTTTCCAAAAGTCTAGAGTGCAAGTAGAACACGTCACCAGGATATGCTTCACGTCCTGGAGGTCTTCTCAAGAGTAGGGAAACCTCACGGTAAGCTACCGCTTGCTTCGAAAGGTCATCGTAAATCACTAGGGCTGGACGACCGGTGTCTCTAAAGAATTCACCGATTGCAGCACCAGTAAATGGCGCGAAGAATTGCATCGGCGCTGGCTCAGAAGCAGGGGCTGCTACTACCACTGTGTATGGGAGAGCTCCGCCTTTTTCAAGGGTAGCCACCACACCCGCTACAGTAGAAGCTTTTTGTCCGATAGCCACATAGATGCAGAATACGGGCTCACCTTTATCGTAAAATTCACGTTGGTTAAGGATGGCGTCAATTACAACTGCAGTTTTACCTGTTTGACGGTCACCAATCACCAATTCACGCTGTCCACGTCCAATTGGGATCATCGCATCAATGGATTTGATGCCCGTTTGAAGCGGCTCTGTTACAGGTTGACGGTAGATCACACCTGGAGCTTTTCTTTCCAAAGGCATTTCATACAAGTTGCCAGTGATTGGCCCCTTGCCATCGATAGGATTACCTAGGGTGTTGACCACTCGGCCCAACATGCCTTCACCGGCCATGATGGAAGCAATCTTTTTCGTTCTCTTGACGGTATCACCTTCTTTTACTCCTTTGGAGTCTCCAAAAAGTACAGCACCCACGTTGTCCTCTTCGAGGTTGAGCACCATAGCCTTTAGGCCATTTTCAAACTCCAACAATTCACCGGCCTGCGCCTTAGAAAGTCCATAGATACGGGCAACACCATCCCCTACTTGGAGGACTGTTCCCACTTCTTCTAGTTCGGCTTCAGTTCTGGCACCAGAGAGTTGTTCTCTCAAAATTGCTGAAACTTCATCAGGTCTTACTTCTGCCATGATTGGATACGGTTAAGTATTTTTGTTAAAACTGTTTTTCGTAATGATTTTGAGCAAACTGGATGCGTAGCGCATTGAGCTTGCTGCTGATGGATTCATCAAGCTGTCGGTCATTGACCTTGAGCACAAATCCTCCAATCAGTGAGGGGTTAATCTTTTCTTCAAGTTGTACTTCCTTCATCCCGCTGATCTGCTTCACTAAAGCCACCAACTGGTTGCGCTGCCCTTCTGTAAGTGCAGTTGTGGTGGTGACTTCTGCCACCTGAATGGAACGGTACAAGTTGTACTGTACCACAAACTCTTTTGCCACATCCAAGAGGATATCTTCTCTGTTTTTTCTAGAAATTATTTGAAAAAAGGAAAGCGTCAAGGGGCTAGATCCTTTGGCAAAAAGTGCTTTTAGTACATTTAATTTTTTATCCGAGCCCAATACTGGGTTTGAAAGCGCAAGGCCTAACTCGCGAGTGCTTTTGCCCATCGCTGCTAAAGACTTGAAATCTTCAAAAACCCCTTCCAGCTGTCCTTTTTCTATGGACAAATCCAATATTGATTTGGCGTACCGGGAGGCAACTCGCTGGTTAGACATGGCGAATTAGTTAAGCTTAAGGTCTTTGATAAACTGGTCTACAAGCTCTACCTGAGCTTTGTCGTCCCCTAATTTCTTGCGGAGTAGCTTTTCAGTTACTTCCAAGGTCAATAAAGCAACCTGATTTTTCACTTCTGTTAAAGCTGCTTTCTTCTCTGTTTCAATTACCGCTTTGGCGGACGCAATCAACAGAGCGCCCTGCTTGGACGACTCGGATTTGGCAGCTTCAATCATTTTAAGAGAAGCATCATGTGCTTTGCTCAAAATAACATCGCGCTCCAATCTAGCCTCCTGAAGTAGTTTTTCATTTTCTACCTTCAAGTTGGCCATCTCGTTTCTAGCTTGCTCAGCTAACTTTAATGCGCCATCAATGCTGGCCTCACGTTCAGCCAAGGAGGCCAACATAGGCTTCCAAGCAAATTTGACTAGAATAAACAAAAGGGCTAAGAAGCCGAATAATTGCCAGAAAATCAGACCGGCACTAGGTATGATTAGATCCATAGTAGAGAGGATTAATTTCGTTTTTGTTCAAAAGAAAGGGATTGGCCTAGCGCCAATCCCTATTCATTTTGTCTTAGAAAAAGGCGATGCCACCTGCGTTCAATGCAATCAGCAAACAAATTACTGCTGCAAACAGGGAAACCACCTCAATCAAGGCTGCAATGATAAGCATGGCAGTTTGGATCTTGCCAGCAGCCTCAGGCTGACGAGCAATAGCCTCCATAGCCGAGCCACCAATACGTCCGACACCAAGACCTGCACCAATCGCAGCAAGTCCTGCACCGATACCAGCACCCATAAGTGCAAAACCGGCAGTCAATAAGATAGAAGTTAACATAAACATTGGTTTTATAAATTGAAGAAATAAATTACACTTTTAATGGTGATCGTCGTGCTCGTGTTCAGCTACCGCCCCGCCAATGTACATCGCAGAGAATAAGGTGAACACATAGGCTTGAATAGTGGCTACGAGCAACTCAATGATATTGATGGAGGCCACCATGATCGTAGATAGGATGCCGATGGAGTAGGATTCAAAAATGAATACCAAGGCAATAAAGGATAGGATCACAATGTGTCCAGCTGTGATGGCGACGAATAATCTGACCATCAAGGCAAAGGGTTTAGTAAACAAACCAATAAATTCGACTACCACCATGATCGGCAATAGCGCAGCAGGCACCCCTGGAGTTGCAAAAACATGCTTCCAATAGTTCTTGTTGCCATTGACATTGACAATCACAAAAGTGATCATCGCTAGGGTACAGGTCACCGCAATATTACCTGTAAGGTTAGCGGCTCCAGGAAGAAGCCCCAATAAGTTACCTGTCCAAATGAAGAAAAACAAAGTCAATAGGTAAGGGACAAATTTTTTGTACTTAGGTCCAATGGACTTGAGTGCAATTTCATCGCGCACAAAAATAACGATGGGTTCGACAAATGATGCCACCCCTTTAGGAGCTACTGCCCCATTTTTTTGGTAATGCCGAGCTGCTGAAATAGAGATGTACAGCACAAATGCAATCACCAAAAATAGCATTACCACATTCTTAGTAATAGAAAAATCAAGAATCGAAGCCCCATCTGCTCTTCCCAAATGATCGTGATCATCTATATAAATACCATTATGGGCAAACTCCTTACCGAATTTGTGTGTTTGAGGATCTTGAAAATCGCTTGAATTGTAAAATTCAAACCCTCTATCAGAAGCATAGGTAATCACCGGCAGCGGCAAGGTAATGTGGGTATGACCTACCGTAACAAAATGCCATTCGTGCGAATCCTTGATGTGGTGCATGATGAACTCGGTGGGATCTTCTTTGCCTTCTTCCGCTTCCATACCAGCAGCAAAAGACACGCTAGAGAAATTCAGTAAAACCACTGAAAATAAAAGACTTAGTACCAAAAATTTGCGCGTCATTTACTCGTTTTTAAGAAGGCTACTTTGAATTCGGGCGCAAGTTAGAAATAAAGGAGTAGATATCAAAAATTAGGTAAGACAAAAAAATTAGAAAAGAATTGACAATAAACAGAATAATATTTTCCGTTTTAAGGAAAGTGAAGATGCCTATAAACCCCAAAAAACTTAGAATACGAATGAGCATTCCGAGTAACTTGATTTGCATAAAATTTTCTGAAGATTGAGAATTCAACCAGTTCGTCATCAAACCAAGTAAGTAGTAGAGCCCCGCGATAAATCCAAAAATAACCCAGATATCATTATGGACCATCTGAGGTAATGTAAAACGGGTAATCAGTACAATTCCTGCCCCCAGCAGCGAAAAATATAAATACCGAAGGTGGAGGGAAGCGGGAAGTTTCATAGGGCTACAGAAAGTTTTAAAATTACCTCAAATTTAGTAAATCCCCTACATTTCCTGGCGCATCGCTCTCCATAACGAATAAAAAGCAAGGGCGACAGCACTAAAAGTACAAAGTAGCAGCCACAAAGGAAATTTCATCCCCGATTGCTGCTGTATCCACCAGCCAAGAGCAGTCCCTCCTCCAATGATGGCCAAGAGCTGGAAGGATAAGCCCATGTATTTGACCCAAGTGGGAGGTCCCTGAGGCCTATTCGAATTGGAATTGGACTGATTTGATGTCATTTTTTAAAGTTAATGGATTCCATCAGCAAAAATTCACCGGCTCATGAGAATAATACCTTTACCCCTTCGTTCGGTAACTGAGGTAAAAGCCCTAATTTGGTGGCTTGATTTGTACCAGAAAACCATGCGCAAACAAGTAAGGTGTACTTTAGGATTGGTGATATTCTTTTTGGCGGCTTGCTCCTCCCAGCGAAATACCTTTACCAACCGTGCTTTCCACAACCTTACGTCCCACTACAACGCCTATTTTCTAGCGGATACCAAAATCAAAGCCGCAGAAGATCAGGTAATTGAAAAGTACAAGGAGGACTACACACAAATTCTCCCTGTATTTATCCCCATTGATTCAGCTACTATCCAAGAAAACAAAGTTTCCCTAGATTCTGCCCGGGAGCTTTCCTCCAAAGCCATCGACTGGCATCGGATTTCAAAGTGGGTGGACGACAGCTACTACTTAATTGGGAAAATTGACTACCTCCAAGCACGTGTCGATGATGCCAAAAACACCTTCCGCTATGTCAATAGCCAAAGCAAGGACAAGGACCTGCGACACAAAGCGCTAATCAGCTTACTTCATGGCTACATCGACCAGGATGCAATAGAGGAGGCCAACTTTACCATCGATTACCTGTCCAAAGAAACCGAAATCAACAGCGATAATACCTTTGACTTGTACAAAACCCTAGCCTATTATTATGAAAAAAGGGGAGATCAGAATGGGGTAATCGGCGCCCTTGACCGCGCTTTAAACTATACTTCAGATAAAAAAGAGCGCTCCAGACTCTACTTTATTCTGGCACAACGGTACCAGCGGGAAGGTTTAGATGCCCTTGCGTTTGATTATTTTCAGAAATCCTTGGAAGGAAACCCCTCTTACGAACGCTCCTTTTTTGCCACCCTTTTTGCACAGCAGGTGGCCGAACTCAATGCCACCAAAGACCTAAAGAAGGTTCGCAACTATTACGAAGGCCTTTACAAGGACCCAAAAAATAAAGACCTTAAAGATGTCGTAATTTTTGAAAGAGCCTTGTTTGAAGAAAAACAAAACGACATCCCCTTAACCCTTGAACTTTTGCATCAAGCGGCAAAGGAAGCCGGTTCTATTCCCCGAGTGAAGGGATACATCTACCAAAAGCTTGCAGAAATCAAGCTCGATCAATTTAAAGACTATCGAGCCACCAAATACTACCTAGACAGCGCACTGAAATTCATCCAAGCCGAAGATCCTGTGGCCCAACAGCTCAAGGAAAAAAAGACGAGTTTGGACACCTATGTGTTCCATTTCGAGCGGATCGGAAAAAAAGACAGCTTGATCCAGCTGGCATCCTTGTCTGAGGGAGAGCAACTCCTTAGAGCTCAAGAATTTATTGTCAGCGAAAAGCAGCGCCTAGCGGATTTGAAAAAAGAGGCTAATCCAGCTAAGTCCTCCTCAATTTTCGACAATTTATTAGCCTTTGGAGATACAGGAAACGAATCTACCTTCTACTTTGGGAATGGTGCCGCCCTACAACAAGGAGCTATTGATTTCGTGCGTACTTGGGGTAATCGCCCCCTAGAAGATAATTGGAGACGAAAAGCTGCCCTATTCCAAACCAGTGCGCAAGCTGCTACACCGCTCTCATCTGACGAAGCATTGCTGGGAGCAGACGCTGCTACAGATTCCACAGGCCTCCCCTCTCTAGAATCCTTGCTTGCTTCAATCCCTAGGAGCCCTGAGCAACTGGACCTGGCAAATAATGAGTTGGAGGACTCGTACTTTGAATTGGGTAAAGTGCTGTTTTTTCAATTAAAGGAACCCCAACGAAGTGGGGAATACCTCGATCAACTTATTAAAAAGTATCCAAAGACCGTAAAAAAACCAGAAGCCTACTACCTGCTCTATTTGGGGCAAAAAGAATTGATGGGCAGCGCAGACACCTATGCCCAACTTCTGAATATTGAATTTCCCGAATCCCCTTACACCTTCTCGGTGAACAATCCGGAGGCTGGAGCAGGGAATAAAGGGTCTTTGGAATCAGCAAAAGGGTATGAACAGGCCTACGATGCCTACTATTCTGGGAATTATTCCCAAGCGAGGGAGTTGATTTTTGCCACCCTCGAAAAATATCCCTTGACCCGAAACACGGAAAAACTCCTACTTCTCAATGCCATGGTCACGGGTAAGCAAGAAAGTAGGGAACAATTCAAATACAAACTTGAAGAGTTTATCCAAAATGCAAAAGAGCAAGAGTTGATCATTTTAGCCAAGGCCATGTTGCAGCCACTGCTGAGCTCCGAAGAACTTGCCGCTAAAGCAAGTCCCTTGGCTGTAGCGAAGGAAAATCTTGTCACAGAAAATGATGAATCCAAAGAAAAAGTTTCAGAATCACTAGTAAAGGAAAGCCCTTACAAAGCAACTGATGACCAAACCCATATATTTGTACTGGCCTTGACACCAGCAGATGTGGAAACGGCCAAGAATTTGCTTGGAGATCTAGAAACATTTCATACCCAGTCCTTCGGAAATGCTAGGTTGCGAACAGGAAATATGAATTTGAGTGCAGACCTATCCATTTACATCATCAGCCCTTTCTCTGATGCAGAGAAGGCCATGAGCTATTTGAAAACCTTTCAGGAAAAATTCACCTCTAATGGACTGAAGGATGAAGTAAAAACCAAGTCCTTCTTTATTTCAATAGAAAACTTCCAAGTTTTAAATAAAAACAAAGACCTGGAAGAATACCTCCAATTCTTTACCGCTACCTACCGATAAGTTATGTTTAAACCTGGTCCATTTACCCAAGAAAATTGGGCATCGAAAACAATAAATTATTTGTGGAAAGCCTTTTTAGCAGGCTTAGTCTTTTTTGTCCTTTTTGTCTGGATGGTGAGCATGAACTTTCTTGGACTTTTTGGAAGCCTTCCTGATTTCAAGGCCCTAGAAAATCCAGATAGTGAATTAGCCTCTGGACTATATTCCTCAGACGGGGTACTTCTAGGAACCTTTGCTCGAGAAAATCGAAGCCCAGTATCCTATGAGGAGCTATCTCCCAATTTAGTAAAAGCATTGATTGCTACTGAGGACGAGCGCTTTGAAGACCATTCCGGTATTGACTTACAAGCCATGCTACGCGTTTTTGTAAAATCAATCTTACTGGGTCAAGATTCGGGTGGAGGTTCTACGCTAAGTCAACAAACTGCTAAAAACTTATTCAAAACTAGAACAGATGCTAGCTCTGGGTTTTTAAGCAAGGTTCCAGGCTTACGGATGCTTATCGTGAAAACGAAAGAATGGATCGTAGCCACACAGCTTGAGCGTGCTTATACCAAAAATGAAATTCTTACACTTTACTTAGATACTTCAGAATTTGGATCAAACGCTTTTGGAATTAAAACAGCAGCAAAAACCTTTTTTAATAAGTTGCCCAAAGACCTTGCCATCCAAGAATCTGCTGTTTTGGTAGGCCTTTTCAAAGCGCCTACCTACTATAGCCCTGTTTTCAACCCTGAAAATTCCCTAAGAAGACGGAATACGGTGCTCTCCCAAATGGTAAAAAACGAATTCCTGACCGAAACCGAATACGATTCCATTTCACAGTTGCCCATTGTACTGGACTACCAAGTTCAAAACCAAAATCAAGGCCTCGCAACTTATTTCAGAGAGATCGTAAAAGCAGACCTAACCAAGTGGTCCAAAGAAAATTTAAAGTCTGATGGAAGTGCTTATGACCTATTTGGAGATGGATTGAAGATTTATGTAACGCTTGATAGTCGCATGCAGCGCTATGCGGAAGAATCCATGGGAGAACATATGAAAGAGCTCCAAAAAGCATTTTTCAAAGAAATGGGAACCAGAGAGCCTTGGATCGATGAAAGCTTTAAGGTAATTCCAAATTTTATTGAAACTGCGGTAACACGAACGGAGGCCTACCGCCTTTTGAAAAAAAGATATGGTGACCAAACAGATTCAATAGAGCTAAAGCTAAATGAAAAGAAGAAAATGCGAATTTTCTCTTGGGAAGGGGAGCGGGATACGCTCATGAGCACGATGGATTCCATGAAGTATTACAAAAAATTCCTGCAAACAGGCATGATGACGATGGATCCTGCCACAGGCCATATCAAAGCCTGGGTGGGAGGCATTGATCACAAATACTTTAAATTTGACCATGTGAAACAAGGAAAAAGGCAGCCTGGATCCACATTCAAGCCATTCGTATACGCGGCAGCAATAGAAAATGGATACAGTCCCTGCTATGCTGTAGTTGATCAACCTGTGGAAGTGTACATTCCTGGCCAACCTGCCTGGAGCCCCTCAAATTCAGATGGAAAATTCTCCTACGAGCGGATGACTATCCGAAAAGCCATGGCTCAGTCAATCAACTCGGTGACCGCCTACATGATGAAAAAATTGAGTCCATTGATAGTCATTGAAACAGCAAAACGATTGGGCATTACCTCTGACCTGGAAGAAGTTCCCTCCTTAGCCCTTGGTGTAAATGATGTGAACATATTCGAAATGGTAGGCGCTTTTGGCACTTTTGTCAATAAAGGAGAACATATCACTCCCTATTACATCGATCGAATTGAAGACAAGAATGGAAATTTAATCCATCAATTTACCCCAAAGAAAAAGCCAGCCATGAGTGAAGAGCATGCTTACCTGATGACCTACATGCTTAGAGGGGGATTTGAGGAGGAATCAGGCACAAGCCAGGGCGTATCAAGCTCCATTCGCGTAGGCAATGAGCTAGGAGGCAAAACAGGTACCACTCAAAATGGTTCCGATGGATGGTATATGGGGGTCAGCAAAGACCTAGTATCAGGCATTTGGGTGGGTGGAGATGATCGGGCTATCCACTTCCGAAGCTGGGCCTCTGGACAAGGCGCAAAAACTGCCCGCCCAATTTGGGTAAAGTTTATGTCGAAAATTTATGGAGATACTAGTTTAGGCTATACCAAAGGCCCTTTCCCAAGACCGGAGCGACCGTTAAGTATCGAAATTGATTGTGATAAATACGAGTTTGACAGTCAGCAGAACGCTGGCTTTGACTACGATGCCAAGAAAAATGATTTCTAAACTTGGATCAACTCACCTAAAAACAGCCTACTTGTTGGGCTGTTTTTTTTAATTTCACCCCATGCTTTCCTCCTCTTTTCTGCCCGAAGATCACCTTTCGTTACCGGATCAACCGGGAGTGTATAAGTATTACAATACAGAGCAGGAATTGATCTATGTAGGCAAAGCCAAAAGCTTAAAGAAAAGGGTAAGTAGCTACTTCAATAAAAATAGTGGCATCAATCTCAAAACAAGGCGAATGGTCAAAGAAATCGCCAAAATTGAGATTACCCTGGTCAATACCGAATTAGATGCGCTCCTGCTTGAAAACAACCTGATCAAAAAAGCACAGCCCAAATACAACATCCTCCTTCGGGATGACAAGACCTACCCCTATTTGGTGCTTACCAAGGAAAGCTTCCCCAGGCTTTTTCCAACGCGCAAATACATTCCAAAAAGAGGAACTTACTTCGGACCTTTTGCGAGTGTAAAGGCCATGAACAATGTGCTCGACCTCATACGAGAGCTATTTACCATTCGAACTTGCAACTTGGATCTTTCTTACCTCAAGATTCAGGAACAGAAATATAAGGTATGTCTAGAGTACCATATCGGCAATTGCCAAGGACCCTGTGTTGGCAAGCAGATCGAAGCAGACTACCTCGCAGATCTCGACCAAGCCAAACACATTCTTAAGGGAAACCTCGCGCCTGCCAAATCTCATTTCAAGCAACGTATGGAGGTTCTGGCAGAAAAACTGGCATTTGAACAAGCACAACAAATCAAAAACAAGTTGGATCTCCTTGAGAAATACCAGGCCCGGTCCCTCATCACCAGTCCAAGCATTGCCAATTTGGATGTATGCACCTTGGTAGCCGATGAGAAAACTGCCTATGTCAACTACATGCGGGTCAAGAATGGATCCATGATCACCTCCAAGAATGTAGAACTGAAAAAACGATTGGATGAATCTGAGCAAGAACTTTTGGTGACCGCCCTCATCCGACTGCAGGATCAATTCCAATCTGATGCGGAGGAAATACTAGTCAACCTAGAGCTAGAACCCATCGAAGGGCTAAACCTAAGCGTTCCAAAAATTGGCGATAAGAAAAAACTAATTGACTTGTCCCTCAAGAACGCCTTGTACTATAAAAAAGAAAAAGCACTGTTACAGGGCCTCAATCAAGACAAAAAAGATCGAGTCATCCGGCAGCTACAGCAAGACTTAAGCCTTCAGGAAATCCCCGATCACATCGAATGCTTTGACAATTCAAACATTCAAGGCACGAATCCAGTGGCAAGCATGGTTTGCTTCAAGCAGGGAAAACCTGCCGTGAAAGAATATAGGCACTACCACGTAAAAACAGTCGAAGGTCCCAATGATTTTGCAAGCATGAAGGAGATTGTCGGGCGTCGCTACAAAAGACTGCTTGAAGAAGGGCTTCCCCTTCCAAAGCTCGTCGTAATAGATGGGGGCAAGGGCCAATTATCCTCTGCTGTGGAGGCCCTTCAAGAACTCGGAATTTATGGAAAGATGCCCATCATCGGCATTGCCAAACGACTCGAAGAAATCTATTTTCCTGGAGACCAATACCCCATTCACCTGGATAAAAAATCGGAAAGTTTAATGCTCCTCCAACGTATCCGAGACGAAGCCCATCGTTTTGCGATTACCTTCCACAGACAAGTTCGTAGCAAAAAAGCACTCAACAGCCAGTTAACGGAAATTGAGGGGATAGGGGAACTGACTGCTCAGAAATTATTGAAGGAGTTTAAATCAGTAAAAAAAATCCAACAGGCCTCGGAAGAGGACATCGCTGCAGTGATCGGTACTGCCAAGGCAAAAGCACTTTTGGCAGCCTTAGAAAAAAACAAAGCCCCGAACTAATTCGAGGCTTTATTTTTTACCATTCCCAAACTGAATTTTCAAAGTCTAAGAGTTTATATTCGAAAGCGAGTGCATCCAAGTAGGCTTGCATTTTTCGACGATCATCTGGTGTATTTTTATTCACCAAATCGATGACCAGTGCTTCCAATGGATTGGTGTAGCGGGTCACAACTGACCTGAACAATCGGGATTCAAAGGCTTCACTGTAGGTTAAACTCTTGGAAATATTGGTAAAATTCAACCATCGAGCATCTGCATGGTTTGCAAAATAGTTGATAAAATCCTTGTACCGGATATAGGCTACAGTTCCTTCAAATGCACCTTGATTAAATTCTGCTGGTCTAGTGATCTGGACATACTTTATATCAAACTTGAATTGGGAATGTTGCCGATCAAATAGAAAATCCTCTTTAAAGTCCAAGTAAAAATAATTTTTTACGAAAACTGTATCCTTGACATCGTTGTAAGCAAAGGCTGAATCAAATTCTGTTATGGATAAAGGAGTTGTAAAATTTTCATCACGATAAGCAGTTAATCCATTTGATTTCACGGCTTTGTAAATATTATTGATCAATCCATTCTCTTTTGTATCCCCAGAGCCATAAAGTGGCAAATTGTATTTCTCCCTAAGATCGATTCTTCTCCAAACAGAGATTTGATACATTTTGTCGTCTTCACGAATGCCCTTTACGGAATACACCGTATCCATTGCATATTGTCTTACGCCCATGGTGGAGGGATTGACAGAAGTAGCTACTTGGCCCATGGCGCCCTGCCACAAAACAAGGCTGAAGAGGGCTGCGAACAAGGCATGTTTAGAAATTAAGTTCATAGCTTATAGATTTGACTCGTAAAAAGAGCCTTATTTAACACGTACCGTTATTACGCCCTTATAATTCATGGCGATTTTTTCTCCTCTAAAATTAGTTCGGACAATTTGGTCAATTTGAATAACAATTATATCCCCCTTTGTAGCAGATCCTAAAACCCCTTTAAATCCAGAACCAATAGGAATTGCATCACCTCTAGCTACATCATTACGGACCAATTGAATTTTGCCATTCCCAATACTAAAATTAGAATCCCGCTTCATGGTCTCTGCAAAATTAGGGTCAGCTTTAGCGATAACTTTTACGCCACTAAGCGTATTTACGTTATGTCCCTGACTTAAATCAAGATCAGCCCCATTAGAAGTCTGAAGCACTACAGTCGGCATAGGAACAGGCTTGACATCAAATGTTTCGTCTCCAATTTTATTTCCACCACTGCTGACGCCGATGGTCACTTTTCCGCTACCATTTGGTACAACCGTTACTTGACCTGCTTTTTCTCCCTTTATTCTATCCCCATTGGTTACTGTAAACTCAGGAGCATAGGAGTTGCCAAGTGCTGGAACATCGATGTTCAAGTCATTCGCACAACCAGAATAGAGCTGCGAAACAACTTTAGAAGTGATTTTGATAACAGGCTGTGCTACGAAATATTCATATTCTATAGGCAAAACCTTGTCTTCTCCACCAACATTTGTGACAATTTGACCTTTAAGCACCTTTTTAGCGACGCCTGCATCGTTATAGCTTGATGCTGGAGTGGCTACAAATTCAATTTTACCAAATCCCTTTGGATCAACTGGGATAGATCTACCGTCCAGTGTCATTGTTGGAGATGCCGTAGAGGAGGAAGATGCAATAAACATCGTTCCTTCAAACTTAGTCCCAGCAGCTACCACGTTGGAAATAGCTGAAATTTTCGCTTCAGTAATGTCTGCTTTGAAATAAAAGGAACCGATCGAATTTGCAATTGTAGTTAACGACTCGTTTTCAATATTCAATACCTCGTTTTGAAACTGAGATAAAATCGCAATTGCAGCACCTACCGGAGACTTAACAAAGTTTAAAGTGACAAAAGACTTACTTTTTGCCTCGATGTCATTTGCAAATAAATCAATCTTATCTGCATCTAGCGCAATAGGCTTAAAGGTTAGAGTCGAGATCCCAACCCCCTTCAAAATTCCTTCTACTGTCGTTGGAAAATCATTTAATTTCTTCTTTAATTCTTCTCCTTTGCCCTGATTAGCAAAAAGATTTCCTGTAATTTCTGTGTTCTTCAGTGCCGAATTCACATAGTTACCTTTTTCATTTTTGGCTTTGGATGTTTTGATGAGTTCCTGCTTTAGGCTTTCTACATACTCATATACTTCCTTAGACGCCGCCCTTATTTTTTTTGATGCTGCTACCTTTGGAAGGTCTTTTGGGTTGTTGCCTTGCTGGGAAATGGTGTATTCAACAGAACCTACCATAGACTCATTCTTTAGAACAAAATTTTTCGAGGTTCGCTCCATCCCATCGTTGAGAAGGACAAACTTCTGGAGAATCTGATTACTTACCTGGAGGGCCAAAAGGGCCGTCAATACCAGGTACATCATCCCGATCATCCGTTGTCTAGGTGACTCTTTACCTCCTGCCATGTGTAGTTATTTTTTGGATTTAAGAGATAATTTTAACCTCTGATGGCACTTAGCATGCCGCCATAAATTTTACTCAATGCACTTACATTTTGATTCAATTTGACCATTTCTTCTTTGAAGGCCTGAGTCTCATTTCCTACCTCAGTAAAGCTCGACATGGCTGTAGACATATTTTTATAGAAATCGGAACGTGCTTTCTTCTGCTCAGAAGAATCTTGAAGTTCTAATTCGTACACTGCATTTAAAGCAGACAAATTCTTAGTTACTGTTTGAATCTGGGATTGGTAGGCTTGCGCATCTTGGGATGCAGAAGACATGGCCATCAATGCTGTTGCAGTTTGTGCATACGAATCATTCATGCTCGCCAAAGTTTTGGAAGCCGATTGTACTTGCGTAGCATACTCAGTGGTAGCTACTGCAGCATCTGCTAGGTTCCCCATTTTCTGTGCCGAAGAAGCCAAATTATTCATGCCTTTTCCTAAACTTTCGATCAGCTCAGGTCCAATATTAGCCTGTTGAAACATGTTGTCTAATTGAGCAGCAATAGGATCTCCTGAAACTTGCGCAGTTTTTCTCGCAGCAGGACTAGGAGATTCATCTCCGTCCTCTTCTAGTTCAGGATATACCTTAGCCCAGTCCACTTCTTTATGGCCTGGCTCGAAAGCTGATAAGAAAAAGATGATGGCCTCCGTAGTCAAACCAACACCAATCATTAAAGTTGCTCCTGGCCAATCCAGAATTTTGAACATTGCTCCAAGAATTACGACAGCTGCGCCAATCCCGTAGATTTTTGGCATTACCTTGGAATAAAAGAAATTATTGTTGCTTGCCATTAGTCAATTAGTTTTATGTTGAATATTTATTTTTAACGGAAAATTACCTTTTAAGTCGTTTGTTGGGATTCACATCCATTGAAGCTGACCTTCCAATAAATGTCATCACGGTACGGAATCCTATGTGGGCTTGTGCTACGTCTTGGTATTCATAAGTTCGGGTAGAAGTCTCAAGATAGTGACTAATATCTTTCCAACTTCCTCCACGAACAATCTTTTTAGGCTCGTTTTCATCCAAATAAACAGGATCCAAATCCCAAGTTTGCGCCCTAGAGGTAACCTTGTAGGCATCCATCACCCATTCTGAAACATTACCTGCCATGTTGTACAATCCAAATCCATTGGGAGCAAAAACATCTACAGGGGCAGTATAGGTGAAGCCATCATCGATGTAATTTCCTCTACCAGGCTTAAAGTTTGCCATCAAACAACCTCTTTTATTCTTGACATAGGGACCTCCCCAAGGGTACTTAGCGATTTCTTTACCACCCTTTGCGGCATATTCCCATTCTGCTTCCGTAGGTAATCTAAAAGCAGGCAAGTCAAACTCGACGTCGTCATTCGCACGTAAATGGTAAGTTCTCCATTCACAATATTTTTGTACTTGATCGTACGATACACCCACAACTGGATACGCATCGAAGGCTGGATGGTCAAAATAAAATTCCATCAAGGGGTCGCCATAATGGAAAGCAAAACTTTTCGTCCAAACCGTACTGTCAGGCTTCAACTCGTTTATGTCAAAAGTAGGGGCTGCTTTAAGCGTAGTTGGGGTATCTGTATCCAGCTGACCAGATTTTACAGCTTCCAAAAATTGTCTGTATTTATTATTGGAAACTTCGTACTTGTCCATAAAAAATTCAGATATCGTAATCTGTTTGTTTAACGATGCTTGTGTGTAAGCAATATCTTCGTCTGATTGGCCCATCCAAAAAGTCCCTGCTTTGATAGGAACCATATCAATAGGTAGGTTTTGCTTCCAGCGAATCCGCTTAGCAACACCTGTAACCTCTCCTTTTCGATTCGATTTATTACTAGCCTCCCCTTTTTTATTAAGCAGTCCACAACTTTGCAAAACAAAAATTAGCATGAAGCCAATGGCGAGCGATAGAAAAGGGAATTTTACCTTGGTGTACATAAATGACTTTTTTAGAGTAGCATCAAATTTTTGGCCAAAAGTCGCCAACTTATAAAAACACTTTCGAAAGTTAGCTTATTTTAGGTGAATAAAACAAACCTTATTGAGGTGTAATTAATTATTGAAAGTTAAAAACCTCACAATTTAATCAATTGGTGGTACTAATATACTGACTAAAACCTAAATCTTGGTGTTCTTTGAATTACTCGATTAACTGTTTTCGAAACATCTGCCCAGGCATAACGAAGCATCAATTCATGGGAAGTGGGCCCTTTTGCATCTTTGCCCCCAATCACTAAATCAAACGCATATCCTAATTTTAAACTATTATCTTTTAATAAGCTATACCCCAGAATTACGGACGCCGATTCCTCTCCTCTATAAGCAAGACCACCTGTCAATTTATTTTGGACTGTGGCTATAACGCTGATTTCATAGGATAAAGTATGTGTCCCCAAAGATTTTAAAAGAATACTAGGTTCAATCCGTAGCTGGCCAACTGGGCGCATTCGGTATCCCATCAATAAATAGTTATGAAGTTGGAGTCGATTTGCAAAACTCCCATCTCCAAAATCAAAAGAAGCTTGATTGAGGTGTTTACCGCTAAGACCCACATAAAAATTGCCTCCATCTACTAGTAGTCCAGCACCCATATCCAAGGCAAGCTGCGTCTCAGTACCCGACGGTGGAAGACTAGGCTCAGGATTTACAAATTGCAATTCCTCAAAATCTAAGGTGCGATTGGATACGCCAAAATATCCGCCAAAGCTGAGTTGCGTCCGCTTAATTTTCTTGTGGTAGCTTCCTTGTAGATTAACATCTAGATTCGAGCTAGCCCCTAGTCTATCGTTGACTACCGTAAGACCATAACCAAAATTCTTTGCCTTTATTCTTCCCTGAAGCGTAATCAATTGGGTAGTAGGAGGTATTCCTGTTCCAGCGGTCGAAGAATAGCCTTGCCATTGAGATCGGTGGAATGCAGAAAACTGATTTCCAATATCTTTACCTGCGAGAGCAGGATTAAAAAAATTCCCAGCGGAAAGATATTGGGTAAACTGGGGATCTTGCTGCGCAAACACCAACCTTGGTAGCGAGAGAAATAGCAAAAATGCTAGTGCTATCAAAAAATTAACCAAGTGGCTTTTTCTGTTCATTTTGGCTGTGGAATTATCAAATTTAAACTAGTCTAGGAATTTAAACTTATAAACCACTGAAAATGATTCTTAGAATTACAAATTATTGGCTTTTTTTATAAATAACTCTAATGCGCCAGTCATACTCGGTGCATTCGGCATTGGCGCCTCTATGTCCAAAATAAGTTCCATGTCACGAACTGCTTTGGCGGTGGTAGGTCCAAAAGCCGCAATACGCGTTTTTCCTTGTACAAAATCTGGAAAATTTTGTTTTAGGGATTTGATTCCAGATGGACTGAAGAAGGCCAAAATATCATATTTAACATCAGCCAAATCAGATAAGTCAGCCGCTACGGTATGGTAAATAATTGCCTCTGTAAATGCTATTCCTTGCTTTTGCATGTACGCAGGAATATCATCTTTCCGAATATCCGAACAAGGAAAGAGATATTTTTCGTTTTTGTGTTTCTTAAAATAGTCAAACAGATCTTCTGCGACCTTAAGACCTACAAAAAGCTTTCGCTTACGAATCACAATGTATTTTTGAAGGTAATGAGCGGTTTGGTCTGAAATGCAGAAATATTTCATTTCAGCAACCATTTCAATTTTGAACTCCTTACAAATTGCAAAAAAATGATCAATCGCATTTCGGCTAGTGAATATGATAGCCGTGTGCTTCAAAATATCTATTTTTTGCTTTCTAAATTCCTTGGGTGGAACAGGTTCTACCTTAATAAATTGCCTGAAATCTATCTTCAACTTATACTTTTCTGCAAGCAGTAGATAAGGGGAGTTTGCTTCGGTAGGCTTAGGTTGAGAAACCAGTATGCTTTTTACTGGGGTATAGCGATCTTTTGGAGCTGCACTCATGCTGGGAGTTCCTTTTACGTTCAACACATCACTTAATAAATTCCAAAACCCATTTGGTCAAAACCAAAAATGGTATTATTTCAGTAAAACAAAGGTAAGTAAATAAATGGTATTTCTTAAAATTCAGACGATTCATCATAATTAAAAAGAGTCCAAAAACACCAATCAAGTAGGTCCAAAAAACCGCCTTAATGAGTTGAGTAAAGACCATTTCTAGTTCAGAAATGTCATTTATAACAAAAAAAGTGGTTGCCAACAAAACAAGCGCAAAGCCAAAACTGATTAATCGGAGCAAATAAAAGAAATGAGCAAACTCAGACTTGCCCAATTCAAAGAGGTAAACTATCAGTTTAATTGCGGAAAACTTCAGGATAGTCACTGCCAATAATAGAAAGGATGTAATTATCCACAAATTTAAAAGTGAAAGGGAAGTTAATCCACCCCAATCCTCAATCCAATCAGGCCTAAAAATAACGACACCCATCACCAAGCTATGAGCGATAATCATCGCTAACAAAAACAAAAAATAAATAATGTCGAAAGAAAATACTTTTTGAAGTCCCCCACTTTCTGAAAAATCTTCGGCTTTGATTACTGACAAAGGCTGCAGCAAAACCCCCAATAAATAGGGATAAATCCGCCTGTAAATACCTATTAAAATCAAAATAATAAGTAGCGAGACCGCAATAAAATCCTTCACCGGTTGGACTATTTGGCGTTTTTCAAAAGCCATCAATTTCGCTCCAAAACTTACTTGCTTCTCGGCTACTTGGTTTCTAGCTACCTTGGTTATCTCCAAATCAAAATTTCTAAGCCTAAATTTGTCGCTGATAACAGTCAATAGGAGGCTGTCCTTTCCAAATTCTTTCTTTAAATCAGCGGTGGCTATGAAAAAAGTGGTATCATTTTGAATTAAATCCCAGAGCTTCCCATCTACAAATAGGGTTGAATTGCCCGGCACTTTAAATTGAAAATACGACTGGGGAAATGTGTTAACGGCTAGATTAACCTGCTTTTGCCCTATTGATCCAATTAAAGACTGTTCAGTAGAATTGCTCCACTTCCCATCGTAGTTTTCCAATACCTGAGCATTTCCCCAATGGGCAACAAAAAGAAGAATTAAAATAAGTTCTATTCTACGCATTGAGCCTTTTGGCAAAGGTACTTGTCAACTCATGGGTACTCAAAAATTGTCAGATGTTTACTCCAGAAAATATGCTTCTCAACTAAATTTTTGGTTTCTAATTACAAAACTCAACATTCCTGAGACAGCCTCCAAATGAATTCCAATCAAAAAAACAAACTCTCTTTCACAAAACAAATTTGATTCACGGTAAGGTGAACATCCGTTATATTTACCCCATATTCAACTTTTATGGCAGGCCTCTACATCCATATTCCCTTTTGCAAGCAAGCCTGCCATTATTGCGACTTTCATTTTTCCACCAATCTTCAACTGATGGCAGTGATGATGGATTCAATCATCGAGGAGTTGAAACTTCGAAAAGAGTATTTGAAAGGGGAAGCGGTGGATACCATCTACTTTGGAGGAGGGACTCCTTCTCTTGTACCTGCAGAATACTTGGAAAAAATACTAGATCAGATTTCAGCCCTTTTTCCTGGAAGAAAGCAAGAAGTTACTTTAGAAGCCAACCCAGATGACCTAAATTCCCAAGCCTTGGCTACCTGGAAATCCCTCGGCATAGACCGACTAAGTTTGGGTATTCAAAGTTTTCAAGATCAAATCCTAAAAGCCTACAACCGAGCCCATAATTCGAAGGAGGCAACGCAAGCCATTCAACTTGCAAGGGCTGCTGGATTTGAAAAATTTTCGATTGATTTGATTTACGGGTATCCCCATTCCGACCATCGGCTTTGGCAATTGGACTTGGAGGAGGCACTTTGCCTTGACCCAGGCCACCTTTCTGCCTATTCATTGACCATTGAACCCAAAACTACTTTTGGCAATTGGACCAAAAAAGGAAAATTCTGCCCCGCAGAAGATGAATTTGTAGCCCAACAATTTGAATACCTGCAAGAGCGATGCGACAAGGCAGGCTACATCCAATATGAAATATCCAATTTTAGTCGCCCAAATCAAGCCGCAGTTCACAACAGCAACTACTGGAAACGAAGCCCCTATCTCGGCATCGGCCCCAGTGCCCATTCCTTTGATGGAAGTTCAAGAGGCTTTAATCCCTCTTCCAACACGAGCTATACCAAAGCGCTATCCGCTGGATCACTCCCTTTTGTAGTCGAGAAGCTGACTCCCGAAGAATGCATCAATGAAGAAATTCTTACTGGCCTTCGAACTCGCTGGGGATTAGATACTGGAAGTTTGGCGGAACGGTATCACCTGGATCTTTTGGAGATTAAAAAAGGTTCGATCACGAAATTAACCGAACTAGGAATGATTCATACCGAGGCAAAAACGCTAACTTTAACTCGAAAAGGTCAGCTGCTGGCAGACAGCATTGCCTCCGATATTTTTATAGATTCCGATGACCTCTCCTAGAAAAAAAGATGCTACATCCTTGGCAGACGCCTTCCAAGACTTGCTGAAAGCCTATCGTCTGGAAGATACCTACCAAGAGAAATTGCTGATATCGTCCTGGCCCAGCTTAGTTGGCAAAACTATTGCCGACCGCACGAGCAATGTGTACATCAAGGACAAAAAGTTAATGGTTAAAATCACTTCAGGGCCAGTAAAAAAGGAGCTTCAACTCAATAAATCAAAAGTGATCGCCTTAATCGAATCCCAGATCGGAAAGGGAATCGTAGATGATGTCATCTTCTTGTAAAAATTTTGTAAGATTTAACAGTTCTCCCTCATTTCGAGTCCCTTTAAATACCTTTGCATTGGTTGACATTCCCTATTTTTGGAAGGTAAATCCATGATCAAAAACAGCTCACTTCCTCTTGGCAGAATTAGCCTTTTTTTAGCCATTTTAGTTTGGCTAGCCTTGCTGTTGGTGGACTTGGTTCGGATTTTTGGGATGATCAACAACCTAGACTCAGGCATCACCAAAGAAGTTACCTGGATTTTAGAAATTCTTTTTTTCATTTTCGTTTACCTCGTATATCGCCGCATTTTTTGGAAAAACAGGCAATCGGACTTTTTAACCCTAATCTGGAGAGGAGTCTCCACCGGTCTTTTTGCGGCTTCTGCGGGACTTCTTACCGAATTAGTTTACCTGGCTCTTGGGGAGAGTAAAATTGGAACAGATCCCTTCTTACGGAATGTTTTCTACCACATTAATTTTGCCCTGACAAGTGCTTTTTTAATTTTCACAACTTTACTATGGAAGCATTTAATCCTCTATCAAAAAAATAAGCAGGTAGTCAACCAATGGCAAGTATTTGAGCTTTCCATTTTGGGAGCCTTATTTTTTGTATTCTTCAACCACAACAATTTCGACTACAGCTTCCTGTTTGGACTCACCATTCTCTTGATCATTTCCATCCTACTTGCGGTCAACCTGAAATGGATTCCCTACCTAAATTTTAAAGAGAAATGGAAAACATTATTGTTTCTCTTTCTAATCATGGGCTGTGCTGGAGTCTTATTTTATCGAGTGCTCGACTCTGGAAATGAAGGGGATTTGCAGATTAACCTGACAGACAACCTATTCCTCATGGCCTTGTTTGGCTTTGTATTCGCCTACGGTTTATTTAGTTTTTTGGTCACCTTATTCAACTTGCCTACCTCTTCTGTTTTTGAACAAAAACTAACAGAGGCAATAAATTTTCAAAAGTTAAGTCAGTCCATACAGCCCGAAGAAAGCGAAGAACAAGTACTTGATATCTTGCTTGACTCCTGCATAAGCGCCTCGTTTTCCGATGCCGCATGGATTGAACTTAACCCCAAAGAGCCCTTTCAAGTTAAAAACCCGCTTCGATTTTTGGATGAATCTACCAAAACAGCAGTCCTCTCCCTCCTCCCTCAAGAAACGCAAACTTGGGTGCCCGCAAGTTTGTCAGAAGCACAACCACCTCAGGCCATCCGGATTACCCATCCCAACTATAGGTCTGCTTTATTGGTCTATTTACTAGTCAATAAATCTATCCTTGCACGGATTGTCCTAATCAAGGAGGTGAAGGAAGGGTTCAATAAGGAAATGATCAGCATCATTGGCACCTTTGCGAGACAGGCCTGTATTTCGGTTGAAAACCACCGATTACTCAACCAAGCCATAGAAAATGAACGGTACCAAGAGGAACTGAAAATTGCACAGCGGGTTCAAAAGGCACTTTTACCGCTAAAACTTGACCATCCGGCCTCCTTCGATATCTGTGCCTATTCCAACACAGCAGATGAAGTTGGGGGGGATTATTACGACACCTACCAAGTGGATGAAACTCATTTTGTACTCATCATGGGAGATGTATCTGGAAAAGGAACCTCAGCTGCTTTTCATATGGCACAAATGAAAGGGGTATTCCAAAGCTTAATTCAACTTGGAATTCATCCTGCTGAGTTTATGAATAAAGCAAATGCTGCCCTGAGTAAATGCTTGGAGAGAAATCACTTTATTACTGCATCTATTTTTGAAATTGATATTGTAAACCAAAGGTTTTGCCACGCGCGAGCAGGGCACATTCCTACCTTGTGGTACAAGGCCACCGAGAAAGCTGCTGAATTTATTTCAATAGAAGGCCTTGGTTTGGGGATTTTAAGAAACCCAACCTACAAAAACCACGTACAGGAAAAAACATTTGAATACAGTTCGGGAGATATTTTAGTGCTCCTTACAGATGGGATCCTAGAAGGTAGAAAAGAGACAGGAGAACAGTTTGGCTATGACCGAATCAAAAAAATAGTAGAAGAGCATCATCAAACATCACCAATTCAACTACAGCAGGAAATCATTGATTCACTCCATCAATTTGTTGGTGGAGATGGAATGATTGACGATGATTATTCCTTGTTGGTAGTCAAATTCAAGTAAACTGATTAAACTAGCTAAGCATGCTGCAACTTGAAAGAATAAAAGAAGGAAATAAAGATATTTTACGCTTGATCGGAGAGGTGGACGCGAGCAATTCTGTTTTATTGGACCAATCCATGCAGGAAATCTTACAACAAGGCGCTACTTTTCTTTTGATTGATGGGAGTCAATTGGGCTATATTTCTTCTGCAGGCTTAGGTGTTTTCATGTCCTATTTAGATGATTTTTCAGAACAAGGAATTGGATTTGCAATTTTTGGTCTGAATGAACAAGTGAGTGAAGTTTTTAAAATTCTTGGTCTTGATCGCTTGATCCAGATAGTCCCAGACAAATCCACTGCAATTACCCTTGGGAATGAGCCATAAATTAAAGTTATCCTGTTGTACAGCTGCTTTGGTGGAGTTGCGGAGTTTTTTACAACTTAGCTTAAAAGCCTATGGGTTTTCGGAAGTGGACAGACACCAACTAATTTTGGCCGTGGAAGAGGTTTGTGCCAACCTGATTATCCACTCCCATGCCTGCAACCCCAAAGAGCTGATTTACTTGGAAGTGAAAGAATTGAAAAAGAAATTAACCATTGAGATTACAGACAAAGGGGACGCTTTCAATTTGTTGGAATACGAAGTCCCAGACCTCAAAAAAGTAATTGAAGAGAAACGAAAAGGTGGAATTGGGATATTATTAGTGAAAAAAATCATGGATGAAATTGAATTTGAATCCAAAAACGGAAAAAATACCTGTAGGCTAATTAAAAAATTTCCTTCCGCATTTGAACCCTAAGCAGGTGGAATGATTCCCAGCATTTTATCTTTATAATTTTTATATCTTTGAACTTTACTTTGGTCTTCCTTTCGATGAATAAAAGAGCCATCCCGGCATTCCTAGCACTTATACTGTCAATAAGCACTACTCCTTTCTTGGCTGTGGCCCAAGAAAAGAAGGACGTTTTGGTAGTCGTAGGTCCTATTTCAATTGACAAAGAAGAATTTTTGCAATTAATGTCTAAAGAAAGGGAGAGCGAGAGTCCAGCCAATTCATTGACAAGAAAAGAGTTTGAAGAGAATTTTGAATCATTTTTGATCTACAAGCTAAAAGTCATCGAGGCTGAGTCCATTAAGCTAGACCAGTTGGAGGAGTTTAATCTTGAATTTTCCTCCATCAAGGAGTCGTTAATTGCTCCCTATTTAATCAAAAATTCAATCGAAGAAGGGGAAGTAAAAAAAGTGTATGCACGCCTCCAAGAAATTGTCAGGGCAAAACACATTTTGTTTCAATTCCCTACAAATCCTAAAAAAGAAGACAGCATTGCAGTACTCCAATTGGCCTTGAAAGTAAAGACTGAACTTGAAAATGGAGGTGACTTTAGTGCATTGGCATCTAGCTATTCGGATGATCCTTCCGCCAAAGTGAACAAAGGTGATTTAGGTTATTTTACTGGACTTCAAATGGTTCAGCAATTTGAAGAAGTTGCCTATACACTTCCTGTTGGCAGTATCTCAGACCCTATTTTGACAGACTTTGGCTATCATATCATTCAAGTAAATAGCCGTCAAGCCAACCCAGGTGAAGTTCAAATATCTCATATTTTGGTTCGGTTTGATTCAGAAAATCCAAGCCAGGAAGAAAATGCGCGAAGAAAAATTTCTGATATCTATGCAGAAATTCAAAAGGAGAGCACGATTTGGGAAGAAATAGTACAAACTTATTCCGAAGATCCTGGCACAAAGTCAGCAGGAGGACTGTTGCCTTGGTTTACTGTGGGCACAATGATTCCTGAATTTGAAATGGCAGGCTTCTCCTTGACAGAGATTGGGGAGGTTTCTCCCCCAATCAAAACGGCATATGGGTACCATATTCTGCGCCTTGAAGGAAAAAGAGGGCTGGAGCCCTACGAGGAAGTGGAACAAAGCATCCGATCAAAAATTTTACGCAATTCCAAAACCGGAATGATTCAATCCCAAGTGATTGCAATTCAAAAATCACGTTATGGCTTTCAAGAAAATGAAGTAGGGATTTCAACAGTGGCTAGCGCAGTGAATGCAACAGACATACTAAGCTTTGGCACTGCCGTTCAAGAAAAAAAACTTGGAAACACTGAGCTATTTAAGGCGAATACCACATCCTACACCGCGGGGGATTTGGTGAATTTTATGCAAACCAAAGAGATGACTCCAAAAGGTATTGGGACTTTCTTTGAACTCTGGCTGGATAAATTCACAGAGGCAACCTTGGCAAAAACGGAAGAAGAAGATTTGGAAAAAAACAACAAAGCATTCCAAATGCTACTGAAGGAATATCGAGATGGTATTTTACTCTTCTCATTGACCAACCAGGAAGTATGGCAAAAAGGTTTAAATGACACAGTAGGTCAGCAGGCGTTCTTTGAAAAAAATATGCAAAACTACCAGTGGAAAAGTAGAGTTCAGGCCTACTTGACAAAGGTAAATGATGCTTCTAAACTAGAAAATGCACGTAAATACCTCCAAAATAAGGGATTTGATACAGACAGTTTTGCTGCATTTGAAGCAGATTATCGGAGCAATTATCCCGATGCCTATGCTACAGAGTCTGGAACTTTTGAATACGAAGCGCATCCCATCCTATCGAAAGTAGATTTGAATAAGCCGTACCAGGAGTTGGTGATCGATGGAACATCTTATGTGTTGGTCGTTGGAAAAGTATATCCACCAGGGCCAAGGAAATTTGAAGAAGCCCGTGGTCTTATCATTCGAGATTACCAAGCATTTCTCGATCAGGCGCTTACCAAAAGATTAAAAGAAAAATATCCCATTCAAATTAATGCTGGGGTTAAAGAAAAAACCTTTGCCGCTTTGAATCAATAATTCCTCCCATTCGGATCTCCCGAAAAAGAAAAAACCTATGAAATTGCTAAACCGACTTATTCCGAGCCTTCTTGCATTTTGGATCTTGGGACAAGCTCAAGCCCAAGAAACTGGCACTGGACAAGTGGTAGATAAAATCGTTGCGAAAGTAGACAACAATATTCTTCTGGAGTCAGAAATTCAAAAATCCTACCTAGAAGCACTCTCCCAAGCTCAGCAGGGAATTGAGACGCCTACCCGATGTGCCGTATTTGAAAGTTTGCTGATCAATAAACTTATGGTAGCCAAAGCTGTGGTGGACTCCGTTATTGTTACCGATGCCGAGGTGCTCCTAGAGGCCAACAACAGATTTACTATGGTCATGCAACAATTCGGCGGAGATGAGTCGATGCTTGCAGAAATGTATGGGAAGACCGCCGAACAGTTAAAGGCTGAGTTGGAAGAAGTGATGAGAGAACAACTTATCGTGCGGAAAATGAGAAAAACGATCACGGATGGCATCACCGTTTCCCCGGCCGAGGTGCGTGCATTTTACCTCAACATTCCTAAAGATTCACTGCCCCTATTTACCTCTGAGGCCACAGTAGGCCAAATCGTCAGAAAGCCAGAAACCAATCCAAAGGTTAGAGAAGAAATTATCGCGCAGCTTAAACAGTTTAAGGACGAAATATCAACTGGGAAGTCCACTTTTGCGGAATTAGCCAAAGCCTATTCGGAAGATCCCGGATCAGGGGCACAAGGAGGGGATCTAGGATTTTTTAGAAGAGGTGAGCTAGCACCTGAATACGAGGCCACCGCATTGGGACTCCGACTAGGTGAGATCTCAGACCCTATTGAAACCCAATTTGGGTTTCACATGATCCAACTCCTAGAGAATAAAGGTTCAACCTTCAACACGAGGCACATTCTACGAATTCCAAAAGCCTCCGAGGAGGATATAGTAAAGGCTGAACGCTATTTAGACAGCCTAAAAAAAGAAGTTTTAGCCAGTAAAATTGATTTTTCCAAAGCGGCTAAAGAATATTCTCAAGATAGAGCTACCTCGGACGCGGGAGGGTTTTTCACCGATCCAGCCACTACTTCCAATAGACTATCGTTACGCACCCTAGAAGACCCTGTGCTCTATTTTACGATTGATACCATGAAGGTTGGGGACATCACTCCTCCAATTCGTTTTGAAGATCCTAGAGAAGGCACCAAGGTTCGTATTCTCTTCTACAAAGCGAGATACCCTGCACATAAGGCAAACCTTGAGGATGACTATGAGAAATTGAAGGCAGCCTCCCTACGAAGAAAAGAGGATGAGGTACTAAGCAAATGGTTTGTCACTGCCAAAGAAGATATTTTCATTGACATCGACCCCAGCTACGACCGCTGCGATGCCTTGAAAGACAAGTAATAGATTATCCGCAATCCTACCAGTGGGCAGCGTGCCTGTTTACATTGTCAACCGTCGACGGTTAGCTGTTGACTGGTCCACAGTTGACGGTCGACAGACCACAGTCGGTAGGTATATGCTACTAAAAACGTGCTAAAATTTGGATGCTAAACTTGATACCAGACGAATCGGCTGTCGACAGTAGACCGTTGGCTGTTGACTGAATTGGTCCACAGTTGACGGTCGACAGACCACAGTCAATTCATGTCCGTTACAAAAACACGTATTTAAATTTGGATTCATAGCCCAGTCACACCACGACTCGGCTGTCGACCGTGGACTGTCAGCCGTTGACAAAAATTAAATCGACAGTAGACCGTTAGCTGTTGACAGAACTCACTTAATTGAACTTCAAACTTTAATTTCTTCAACGGATTCACCGCCTTGCGTTTGCTTTTCAAAAAGTGCAGCATAAACTCCCTTTTGAGACATTAAGGAAGCGTGATCTCCACGCTCTACAATTCGTCCCTCATCCAATACGATAATTTGATCGGCAAGCTTGGCAGACGACACCCGGTGGGAGATGATGATGGAGGTACGATTCTCCATGATCTTTTTGAGTGAATTTAAAATAGCATTCTCCGTCTTGGTGTCAACGGCAGATAGACAGTCGTCTAAAATCAAAATCTTTGGTTCCTTTGCGATAGCTCTTGCAATAGAAACCCGCTGTTTTTGTCCTCCAGATAGCGTAATCCCTCGTTCACCAAGAAGGGTATCAAAGCCCTTGGGAAAGTCTAAAATGTTTTGGTAAACGTCTGCATCTTTAGCTGCCTGCGTCACTAGCTCTATATCTGGATTGTCTATTCCGAAGGAAATATTGTTTGCAATGGTGTCAGAAAAAAGAAAAACATCTTGTGGAACCACACCAATCTGACTACGAAGACTAGCCAATGCATAGTGCTGTATGGGTCTATTGTCAACAAGTATCTCCCCGGAAGTAGGATCATACATCCGCATCAGCAAGTTGGCAAGCGTAGATTTGCCTGAACCTGTGGTACCAATAATCCCCAAGGTCTGTCCAGCTTCAATCGAAAAGGAAATATCTTGCAAGGCCTGGATCCCAGAATCTGGATAAACAAAAGAAAGGTGACTCACCTGAAGTGCACCTACAAGTGTGGCTTCAAGGTTTTTTTCAGATACCAAATCCGTTTTCTGGTCTAACAATTCATTAATTCTTCGTTGAGAAACCTCCGCACGCTGCACAATACTCGTCACCCAGCCTAGAGAAGCTACTGGCCAGGTCAACATATTGACATAGAGTATAAACTCGGCAATGACTCCATAGCCAATCTCGCCTTGAATCACCATCATCCCCCCTGCATATACGGTGATGATGGTAGATATCCCTACTAGAGCCATAATTAATGGGAAAAACAAGGCATTCACTCGAGTCAATTCGATGGACTGATATTTGTATTCTTCGCTTGCCTTGGCAAACTCAGCAGCAGAATCTTGTTCCCGAACAAAAGCCTTCAACACCCGAATCCCTGAAAATGCTTCTTGCACAAAGGTGCTGAGCTGGGAAAGGCTTTGTTGAATTTTTTCAGAACGTAGGTTAATTTGATTATTTACATAATAAATACTCAAAGAAAGTATCGGCAAAGGCAAGAGCGAATAAAGAGTAAGCTCCAAGTTGACCGAAATCATGTACGAAATCACCAAGGGAAATAAGATCAGCAAGTTGAGTCCATACATGATTGCTGGGCCTAGGTACATGCGCACCCGACTTACATCTTCTGATATTCGCGCCATCAAATCTCCCGTGCTGTTTTTTCTATAAAAACTTAAGGGCAAAAATTGAAAATGGTCGAAAAGTTCATTCTTCATGTCATACTCTATTTTTCGTGACATGATGATGAGCGTTTGACGAATCAAAAACAGGAAGAAGCCTCGAAGCAAGGCCATGGCCAAAATCAAAATCCCAAAAACAAAGACCGATTCTAAAAAATAGTCCCTAGCCAACTCACCTATTCCACCCTTGTTGAGGGGAGCAAAAAGCGCAGAACTCTCAACCACATAATCTATGGCAATTCGCACCAGTTGAGCAGGTATAATTACGAATATGTTAGAGATTACCGTAAAGAGTATTCCCAAAGACAATAATCCCTTGTACTTGATTAGGTATTTATTAATTCTCCAAAGTTCCTTCACGAAATAAAATCTTAATTTTTAATGATACTCTTGTATAAAATTTGGCTGCGGAAAATTTGTAAGCTCATAAAAGTATTTAATTTTGTGCCCACACGAATTCCGAGTTCTATCCCAAATATAATACATTCTAAAAAGCTATTTTCAGATGTTAGCGATTAATACCACCGAAACAGTGCGTGAAGGTTCAATTTTTGGACAAATCACTACGATGGACCATGAGCAATTGGTCATTTGCCATGACGAAGCTACAGGCCTAAAAGCACTGATAGGAATTCACAACACAGTCTTAGGGCCCGCACTAGGGGGAACCCGCATGTGGCCATACCGCACCGAAGAGGAAGCCATCAAAGATGTGTTGCGCCTTTCTCGAGGCATGACTTTCAAAAATTCACTTGCAGGCTTAAATTTAGGAGGCGGTAAAGCAGTGATTATTGGAGATCCTCGCCTCAAATCAGAGGCATTTTTAAGAAGATTTGGTCGATTTGTGGAAAGCTTAGGTGGTCGGTATGTAACTGCTGAAGATGTCAACATGAAGACATCCGATATGGAATACATGGCCTTAGAAACTCGCCATGTGACCGGCTTACCTAAAAGTAAGGGCGGCGCTGGAGATCCTTCCCCAGTAACTGCCTTTGGCGTGTACATGGGAATGAAAGCAGCTGCCAAAAAAGCATTTGGTTCAGATTCCCTTCAAGGAAAAAAGATCGGGGTTCAAGGCGTAGGGCAGGTTGGAAAATACCTCATCGACTACCTCGTGAAAGAAGGTGCGGATATTTTGATTACGGATATTTTTGAAGACAAGCTCCAGGAAGTGGCCAAATCAACTGGTGCGACGGTAGTAGACAGTAAGGTCCTGTATGACATCCAGATGGATATTTATGCGCCATGTGCCCTTGGTGCCACCATCAACGATCAGACCATTGACCGCTTAACTTGTAAAGTCATTGCAGGCGGAGCCAACAACCAATTGGAAGATGAAGCCAAGCACGGAAAAATCTTGATGGAAAAAGGCATTGTCTATGCCCCAGACTTCTTGATCAATGCTGGCGGAGTAATTAATGTTGGAGCAGAGTATTATGGAGAATATCAGGAAGAGACCGTTTTTGCTCAAACAGAAAAAATTTACGACACCTGCTTGTCAATCTTAAACGTCTCTGAGCGGCAGAACATCCCTGCACAGCAAGCAGCGATCGAAGCAGCGAAGGCAAGAATAGAAGCAATCGGAAGAATTAAACTGCCATTTTAAGGCGTTTTACCTCCACTTTACATACCACCGAGCCTAGGTTCGGTGGTTTTTTTGTACCTAAGTTCATGAGGAGAAGACGCATCTAATTGCTTATATTTGTGGCTCTTTATATCCATTATGCTCAACAGAAGAATCCTTAGAGTCAAAGCATTTCAGAACTTATATGCTTTTGAACAGTGTAAAGGATCCAACATTAATATAGCCAAAGACTTTATACGAGAGTCTTTTTTACCTGACCTCAACAGCATGGAGGTTCAAGATAAGGCAGCTCTTTCCCGTGAAGGAGAGGAGGCTATCCAGATTTTTGAGCAAAATGTGGAACTAGGTCAAAATTTACTTCCAGCTGATGCAGGGGTTAAAGTCAAGAAAATTGCTTTAGAAGCCCTCAAACAAGCGCTTGAGGCCAACGAAAACGACCGGCTGTTTCTGTTGAAAAACATGGTGGTATCCGCCGAACGAATTCCACAGCTTTACCTCTTAGCCATTGAGCTACTTCAGGCATTTTCCAAACATGTTGGAAAAGAGGTAGAAAAAAAGCAAAAACTTGCAGGAGATACTCCCATTGCTTTTGGCAATGAACTTAATCTGGCCAATAATCAAGTCTTGAAACGGCTCCGAGAGTCCCAAGAATACCAGACTGCACTGAGCAGAAATGCGGTGAGCTTGGATGAACTGCAGCTGGAAATCAAAGAATGGTTTAGAGAATACATCAAGACAGCAGAGGGCTATCAGCATTATTTGACGCTTGCGGCTCCTACCCTAGAGCAGGATTTTGAGGTGGCAGATGAACTCTTGAAAAAAATCATCTTTAAAAATGAGGTAATCCTTACTTTCTTCGCAGAAAAGGACTTGAATTGGACCGAAAATAAATCCGTGGTGAGAAGTTTGGCAGCGAAGGTATTGAAAAATGCATCTCTTCCCGATACAGGTAAGTTAGAACCTCTTCCAGAAATTGCAATGAATTGGGAGGAAGACAAAGAATTTTTTGAAAATATTTTTAACTTCACCATTGCTAACGGCGTTAGTAGCAAAGTACTTATCGCCGAAAAGACAAAAAATTGGGATATCGAGCGTTTGGCTTTCACCGATAAAGTCATCATCTCCATGGCACTTGCAGAAATGATTCATTTTCCAAGCATCCCAGTGAAAGTAACGATCAACGAGTACATTGACATTTCAAAAACATACAGTACACCAAAAAGTAAGCAGTTTGTAAATGGTTTGCTGGATGTTTTGGCTAAAGAATTAACTGACAAAGGTCAAATCCGCAAGAGTGGTAGAGGCCTTTTGGACAATAAATAAGACCAAAATGGGAAAAACAACAAGTACACTAATTGCTTTCGCCTTGGGCGCTGGGCTGGGTGCAGCCTTAGGGATCTTATTTGCTCCCGATACTGGAGCGAATACCCGAGACAAACTTTCCTTTAAGCTATCCAAGTACAAAAAAGAATTGGAAGACCTCATCAATGAATTGGTAGAAGGAAAAGAAATCCATTTAAACGAGGCAAAAACTGAAGGTAAGCGAGTGATCTCTGAAGCGAAAAACAAAGCAGAAGACCTTCTAAACGATGTAAACAAACTAATTGACCAAATAAATAAAGATAAAAACTAACATGAAAACAAGACTACTCAGCGCCATCGCACTAGCCTTCGTATTGATCACTTCTTGCTCCCAGGGCAAAGACGAACAAGCAGAAAAAATTAAAGCTCTAGAAGAAAAAATTGCTGCAATGGATGGGTCTAATGTACCTGTTCCAGCGGATATGGCTCAAACGACCACTTCTGCAGATCCAAGCACACTAGGATCCTTCCAGTTTAGCGAAATGGAACACGACTTTGGAACCATCAACGAAGGAAAAGTGGTGGAAAAGATTTTCAACTTCACCAACAATGGACAAGCTCCTTTGGTGATTTCCAACATTACCGCTTCTTGTGGATGTACTAGCCCTGACTGGACTAAAGCTCCCATTCAACCAGGTAAAACTGGATTCGTGAAAGTGGTATTCAACTCTGCTGCGAAGTCAGGAGCTCAGTCTCCGACCGTAACGATCCAAGCCAACACTAATCCAACAGTTACTCGTCTAAGCATGAGAGGAAGTGTAACGCCTAAGGGTGCTGGCGGTGCTGCAACTGGACCTGTTAGAAAATAAGCGATGTATTCATTCATTTTAGCACAGGCTTCTATAGGAAGTAGCGGTATTCTTGGCCAAGTATTTCTATTTGGATCAATCATTTTGATCATGTATTTCTTCATGATTCGACCTCAACAGAAAAAACAAAAGGATACCAAGAAGTTTATCGAAGAAATAAAAAAAGGAGATGATGTGGTGACCATTGGAGGTATTCATGGAAAAGTGTACAGCGTAGAAGGTGACACCGTCTTGCTGGAACTTGACAAAGGACTTAAAGTAAAAGTTGAAAAGTCTGCCATCTCCCTTGACTTCTCGAAAAAACCAAGTCCAACCAAATAATACCTTGCCTGATTCTAAAAAATCCCCTTGGAGAATATCCAAAAGAAAACTCTCTAATTTAAAAGTGGTAGTCCTATGCGTTGCAGCGGCTACCACTTTTTGGGTTTTAAATGCACTAAACAAGGGCAATTACAACACAATCGTTGATTATCCCGTCCTGTGGGAATACGATCAAAAAAATTACGTTCCGGTAAAACCACTGCCGAAAAGTATTCAAATTCAAATCTCTGGGAACGGCTGGGACCTACTTCGTAAATATTTCAATATCAGCGGAGCCGCCTACCCCATCCTACTCCAATCCCCCGCTGAGAAAAATTACTTGCTCACAGCCGATCTAAAAAGAGGATTGGGAGAGTTTATCACCCCCACCCAACTCGAAAATGTACTTGGGGATACCATCAACTACCAAATCGATCGAATTGTCAGCAAGACTCTCCGACCTGTCCTGGACTCCTTGAAATACTCCTTGGATAAAAACATCGTGCTAGATGGGCCGGTCAACTTCAATCCTGCCCAACTAGAGGTCACTGGCCCTTCTTCAGTTTTAGAGGCTTTTGAAGGGGAATACCCTGTAGCCTTAAATGCAACAAAAATCAATTCCGATTTTTCAGGCAAGGTTTCCCTAAATGTGGATAAAAGCTTGGCGAAGCTAGTTCAACTGAAGCAAAAAGAGATCCAAGTCAGCTTCTCCGTGCTCACTTACCTAGAGGGCAATAAAAGGTTAAAAATCAAAAAAGTAAATTTTCCCAACACTGTTTCGCTGACCAATGAGGAACTGATTCCAGTTCTTAACTATCTAATCGAAGAAGCTAACCTCCCTCAACTGAAAGATTTAAAATTTGAGGCAATCCTAGACTATAGAAAGCGGAATCGAGCAGATAGTACGCTGCAAATTGAAATTAATCCTAATCCAAAATTTTTGAAAGAGGTGCGTATCACCCCTCCGCAGATCAAGCTTAGGTATGAGTAATGTGCGCCCCTTGTTAGTAGGCATTACTGGAGGTATTGGCTCTGGAAAATCCACTGTCTGCAAACTATTCTCCCTATTGGGAATACCTGTATATACTGCAGATGACCGTGCCAAGTGGCTGATGTCTAATGATGCTGAACTTCGGAATCAAATTTCCTCAACTTTTGGTGCTACCGCTTATTCCTCCACAGGAGAACTCAATCGTATTTTCCTTGCTGAATCCGTTTTCCCCAATCCCAAAAAAATAGCCGAATTGAATGCGCTAGTTCATCCTGCTGTTAGAAAAGATTTTGAACAATGGATCGCGCAACAAACTGCCCCCTACCTGATCAAAGAAGCTGCGCTTCTCTTTGAAACTGGAGCAGCAAAAGAGCTCGACCATGTCATTAATGTCAGCTCGCCCCTACGAGTTCGCATGGCTCGTGTTCTCCTTCGAGACCTCCATCGCTCCGAAGAACAGGTCAACCAAATCATCAACCAGCAACTTCCTGACGAAGAAAAGAATGAGTTGGCAGATTTTTGCATTAAAAATACGGACAACAAACTCCTGATTTCCCAAGTATTGGAGGTACATGCACAACTGCTCTCCTTCGCATTTACCGCTTAACTATTCTTGGGCCGAAAATTCGTTCTCAAAGCAAAAAAGCACCACATGCAGCGGTGCTTTTTTGTGATTTTATGAAATTTGATTTTGTGATTATTGCTTTGTCAACTTAAGGAAAGAAAATAATTTTTGAAGTTCAAGTAAGTGAGCTGTGGACCGTGGGCTGTTAGCTGTTGACCATCCTATACCCCTCAAATACGATCAAAACCTAAATAGGAGTGCAAAACTTTCGGCATCCGGATCCCATCAGGCCCCTGATTATTTTCTAGGATCGAGGCTACTATTCGAGGCAAGGCTAGCGCACTTCCGTTTAGGGTGTGGGCCAGTTGCGATTTTTTATCCTCTCCCTTGAACCGTAGCTTTAGGCGGTTTGCCTGATAGGTTTCAAAATTTGATACCGAGCTTACTTCCAACCAGCGCTCTTGTGCTGCCGAGTACACCTCCATGTCGTAAGTCATCGCGGAAGTAAAACCCATATCCCCACCACAAAGTCGAAGCACGCGATAAGGTAGCTCCAACTGTTGCAACAAGCCTTGGACGTAGCTGCTCATCTGCTCCAGAGTCTCATACGAATGGTCTGGATGCGTGATTTGGACGATTTCTACCTTGTCAAACTGGTGTAATCGATTTAAGCCGCGAACATGTGCTCCCCAGGAACCTGCTTCCCTTCTAAAACAAGGGGTATAGCCTACATTTTTAATGGGGAGGTCGGAAACATTCACTAAAACATCGCGGTATAGATTGGTAATCGGCACCTCTGCCGTCGGGATCAGGTAAAGCTTGTCCTCACTGGCATAATACATCTGTCCTTCCTTGTCTGGAAGCTGCCCTGTACTGTAGCAAGAATCCTCATTTACCAAGATAGGAGGCTGTACCTCCATGTAACCTGCGGCTAAAGCCTGATCCAAGAAAAAGTTAATCAACCCACGCTGCAGCCTTGCCCCTTTTCCTTTGTAAACGGGAAATCCTGCGCCAGCTATTTTTATGCCCAAGTCAAAATCAATGATGTCGTATTTCTTAATCAACTCCCAATGAGGCAATTTGCCTTCAGGTAGGGTTGGAATCTCACCATGCGAAAGGACTATCACATTGTCTTCCGCAGATTTTCCTGCAGGAACTGCTTCATGAGGCACATTCGGGAGGGTGTAAAGTAAAGCCTTCAACTCTTCTTCTGCCTGCTCATGTTGCTCCTCGAGCTCTTTTATCTGTGTCTTTAATTCTGCTGATCGATCTCGAACGGCTGTTGCTTCCACAGTTTTACCCTCCTTCATCAAGATCCCAATTTCCTTCGAAATCGTATTGGCTTCAGCCTGCAACTGATCTCGCTGGGTTTGGGAAGATTTTCTCAATTCATCCAAGGCAAGTACCTGTTGCAAAGTGGCATCTGCATGCACTTGGTTTCTTTTTTTGAGGCCAAGGAGCACTTGGTCGTAATGATCACGGATATGTTGTACTAAAAGCATGGTGTACTAGAGATTTAATAACCCAAAGATAAGGACTTATCGGACATAGATGATCTTCGTACTGTTGGAGAAAGGGCCCTCCAACTCTTTATTAGTAGTTCGAAGGAGCTGTACTTTTACTTGATAATCACCAACCGGAAGATTCGAAACGCGTAAGGGAACCATTGTATTCGTCTCTGTTTGGTATGCATTGATCCAAATTTTGACTTTTAAGCCATCCAACTTTAAATCGCCACCTAGCACCAAAAAATCCAAAATCAAGTCTTGGCCAAAGGGAACAATTTGTTCATTTCTCGGCAAGTTGATGGCCAAGTAGGGTTCGGCAGAATAAGGAAAGGGGCGAGAATCCCCCACTAAAAAGTCTCGATCTAGGTAATTTCCGAAATTTTTTAAGGATAGCCCCTTTTGATCTACCAAAAAAGCAACTGTTCTATAGGTGCCTCGGGCTAGTTCCCGCTGAAATATGGGGGCTGAAAACCCTTCTGAATCACCTCCATTCAAGATCATCAGCAGTCGTGGCGCAGCAACTCCCTTCGTTTTTAGGGAAAAATTTTTGATGTTGAACTCGAACGGAACTTTTCCTGGCTTGAATACCTGATTACTCAAGGGGGTATTGAGCTCTAGAATCGCATCTGGAAATAAGGATAGGGAGTCTACTGGCATAAAAGTGACTGGCAGCGGGGCAACTTCGGGTAAAGCGGTCGTACCCCCCTCCACGGCTGGCAATTCTTTAGTTTCCTTTGGGCCTGAGGAACAAGAAATAACCCATAAACTCACGATCAGTAGGAAAATCTGGATTTTATTCATGGAATCGCATTAATTGAGGTTAAAGATATTTATTTTTGAAGAATTTAAAGGAAGTACCACTTAATCTACCGTATCTATGGAAATTTTGTATGATGAAATTCCGAGTTTGGATTTAGCCGATTTCACCGCTGGCAATCCTGAAAAAAAGGCCGAGTTTATTCGCAAGCTTGGAGAAGCTTACCGGAACATAGGATTTGTTGCCATCAAAAACCATGGATTAAGCAAAGAGCTCCAAGATCGACTTTATTCCTCCATTACTACGTTTTTTACGCTGCCAGATGCTGTAAAGTCACAGTATGAAAAACCAGAAATCGGATACCAAAGAGGCTATACAGGCAAGGGAAAAGAGCATGCCAAAGGAAGAAACACAGGAGACTTGAAGGAGTTTTACCATGTAGGACAGGACTTGGCTGCTATTCCAGATACCGATCCCATCAAATCCGAGTATCCAGCCAATTGTTGGCCGCAAGAAATTCCCCAATTCAAGGAAGATGCATTGGAAGCATACCGAACTTTGGAAAATGCCGGACGTCAAATGCTCCGTGCCATTGCACTAAATTTGGGTTTGGAGGAAGCTTATTTTGAAGACAAGGTGATTCATGGCAATTCCATCCTTCGTCAAATTCATTATTTCCCAATAAAAAACCCTGAGGAGGTGCCTGCCGATGCCGTAAGAGCTGCAGAACATGGAGACATCAACTTGATTACCCTACTGATGGGGGCAAGTGCTGATGGCCTTCAAGTGCTTCGTCGGGATGGAAAATGGATTCCTATCACCGCCTTGCCTGACCAGTTGGTTGTGAATGTTGGAGATATGCTGGAGCGTTTTACCAACAAAAAGTTGAAATCTACCATCCACCGTGTCGTCAATCCTCCTCGAGAGAAAATGCATACAAGCAGGTATTCCATCCCTTTCTTTATGCATCCACGGTCAGAGATGGATCTCAGCTGTTTGTCTGGCTGTATTTCTGAAACTGAACCCAAGCAATTTACGGACATCACCGCAGGTGCGTTTTTGGAGGAAAGGCTACGTGAACTAGGGCTACGGAAATAGGATGTCTATTCGGGCGGTCCGGTATGTAGTCTTTCTCAAAGATACCTTGACCCTATCTCTGACCTCTTTTGGTGGCCCCCAGGTGCTGCTAGCCATGATGCTCGAGCGCATGGTCAAAAAAAGGGGCTACATACAGGAGGAGGAACTTTGGGAATTAAATGCGCTCTGCAGCATGCTACCAGGTCCCTCCTCCACCCAATTAATCTCTGCAATTGGATTTCGGGTGGGTGGCCCTCGACTCGCTTACTTGACCCTGTTAGTCTGGATCCTCCCCGCGACAATCGCGATGATTTTAGCGGCTATTCTTATCCATTTTTTGCAAGAAAATAGCCCAAAAGCACTCCAATTTGCCAAGTTTATCCAACCCATGGCAATTGGATTTCTCATTTTTGCTGCGCAAAAAACAATAACCAAAATGATCAAAACTCCAGAAGCCATCGTGTTGATGCTGCTTTCGGCATTTGTTTCCTTCTTCTACAGTTCCCCCTACCTATTTCCTGTGATGCTCCTATTGGGGGGGCTCAGCACTTCAATTAAATATAAAAATCAGCCCAAAGTCGAAGAGGACAAATCTTTGCATATCAAATGGAGCAATTTCTACCTCTGGGGAGGGGTTTTGATCGTTGCAGCCATTGCTGGGGCCATTACTAAATCTCAGCCAATCTTGCTTTTTGAAAATTTTTACCGAAACGGGAGCTTGATTTTCGGTGGCGGGCAGGTATTGATTCCCTATTTGTACGCTGAATTTGTGGATTTAAAGCATTTCTTAAGCTCGGAAGAATTCCTTACCGGCTATGCCTTGTCCCAGGGGATACCAGGGCCTACTTTTTCCATCTCCTCCTACATTGGCGCGCTTTCAATGCGGGAATTTGGAGTGATGGGGTTTGTGATGGGAGGACTGATTGCGACAGCGGGGATTTTTCTTCCTGGGATCTTTTTGATTTTCTTTGTTATTCGATTTTGGGATCAGCTCAAGTTATACCGTCCTGTTCGAGCCGCTTTAGAAGGGATCAATGCTGTTTCTTGCGGCATGTTACTAGCAGCCGCCTACCTACTTTTCGAACCTTTAGAGGCAAATCTTCTCCATATTTTATTTATTCTAGGCACCTATTCCCTACTCCAATTCACCAAAATATCCTCCCCTATTATCGTGGTAGGAGGCATTTTATTGGGTATTTTGTTTCAAAACTTCCTAGCCTAATCCCTCCAAAAAAAGAAAGGGAACAAGTTCCCCAATAAAAGCGTTTTGTGTTTTGAATTGATTTCCTAACTTTCATTCATGCAAGCTGCAGATTTTATCCATCCACTCATTCCATCTCTCAAAATTTCTGATCCGGTAGGATCGGCACTAAAAAAAATGGAAGAGCTTGAGCTAACTACGCTTCCCGTAGTGGAAGGCGGAGCATTTTTAGGATTTGTAGAAGATGAAATTCTCCTTGAGCAAGACCATTTAGATATTCAGATTGCTCAGATAGAACTTGAATGTGCCTCCTGTTGGGTGTATGCGGACCAGCATCTATACGATGTACTTCGGGTGGCTGGGGAGCATCAAACCAAATGGGTTGGTGTGATGGAGCGAGACCAGCAGTACCTTGGCGTCATACCTACTCAGGATGCACTGGCTGCCTATGCCAATAATTTGTCGATTCATTCCCAAGGTAGTGTGTTGGTCATCTCCTTGCAGATGAAAGACTTCCAGCTTTCCGAAATCTCCCGGCTTATCGAATCAGAAAATACCAAAATTTTAAGTTGCCAACTTTACAACGACCCCTTGGATTCGCAAGGAGTGGAAGTCACCCTCAAATTAGATAAGGTAGATACCCGTCATGTAAAGGCCACCCTAGTCAGATTTGGATACCAGGTCAAGGACTTCGCTCAGGAGGAAGTTGGGCAGAGCGCGGATGAGGAACGCATTGGTAATTTGTTGCGGTTTTTAGACATTTAGAAATGAGGGTTGCAATCCATGGTTTATCCTTAAAGACAGAATTTCTACCCATTCTTGGAGGCCTTTTTGAAAAGCTACAATCCCTAGGGATTTCGATCTGCTTAACCCCAATTTTGGATCAACAGCTGCGACTTCTAAGCCCCTTAACTCCTGCCTATCAAATCCTCCAGCGTCCCGAAGACTTCGACGGGCTAGATTTTTTTCTTTCCATTGGAGGTGATGGCACGCTGCTGGATTCGGTTTGTATGGTTGGAAAAAAAGAAATACCAATCCTTGGACTCAATACCGGTAGACTAGGATTTTTGGCAAATGTGGCCACCGATAAAATCGGAGAAGCAATTGAAGAATTGGCCAAGGGCAATTACCAAATTGAGTCTCGAATTTTGCTATCCTTGACTAGCTCCAAAAAACTATTCCATGGGGTCAATTTTGCCCTAAACGAGTTTACCATCCATAAAAAGGATACGTCATCGATGATCACGGTTCACACCTATATCGACGGCAAGTACCTCAACTCCTACTGGGCGGATGGCTTAATTGTCGCTACCCCGACAGGATCCACTGGCTATTCTTTAAGTTGTGGTGGTCCATTAATCACTCCAGGTGCTAAAAATTTCGTGATTACACCCGTTAGTCCACACAATCTGAATGTTCGCCCCATCATCGTATCCGACGAGGCGGAGATTAGTTTTGAGATTGAAGGCCGAACGGATAAGTTTATGATTTCTTTGGACTCTAGGTCCACTTCAATTGCCTCCGAGGTGAAATTAAGCGTAAAAAAGGAAGCATTCTCCGCTAAATTGGTGAAATTACCAAGCTATCATTTCTTTGACACCCTACGCCAAAAATTGTATTGGGGTTTGGACCTAAGAAATTGATTCGTATGCCTTTACAAGCTTAACAATTATTAACCCCCTAAATACCAGACCTCGTTTTTTTAGCGTTAGGTAGTTCATAACTTGCATCGTCTTGAAAAAGATCAATTTTAAAATTTTAAGATCCTTAGTACTGGGTTTTTGCCTAGTATGTAGCCCAGCAGCAGTAGTTGTTGCACAAAGCTATGAGATAGGGGGTGGTTTAGGTACTGCTGTCTATTCAGGTGATATGATTCGAAAAATTGATGCTGGCCAATCTGGCCTTCAAGGAACGTTATTTGGCAAGAGAAATTTTGACAATGTTTGGAGCTTAAAAGTAGGAGTCAACCTAGCAGAGATCATGGCAGCGGATAGCATCCGCCCCATTGATGCAATGGCCTCACTTCGGCAGGGACATTTTAGAGGTCGGATTACCGAACTCTCTGCAATCATGGAGTTCAACTTCCTAGATTATGTCAACCACAAGAGTGAGTTTCGATTTTCACCCTATGCTTTCTTTGGCATGGGCTACGCTTTTGTGAATGCAGAAGGGCGGATGAATGCAGGTACACCTGTACAAGAATACCGAACTGGTACCCTGGTCATTCCATTTGGAGGAGGACTTAAGTTCCTGCTAACAAACCAACTCAACTTAGGATTGGAGCTTGGCTTTCGCCCAACCACCTCAGATGCATTGGATCAGCTCGGCAGCACGCTTCCTGCAGTTCCGCGGTACGAGACTCCCATCGGACCTGACACCAAAGCGCTTCCTAAAAGCCTGAATTTTGGAAACCCCAATAGCAAGGATTGGTACTATTTTCTTGGTCTTACGGTCAGCTATACCCTCAACAAGGCCAGGTGCTTCACCTATTAATTTATTAGGCAGAGGGGATATTTATTGAAAAAGAAATCCCATTTTTGTACCTCCAAAAAAGTAGGTATTGCAGCCGCTGAAATGAAGGAAAATATAGACCGAAACAACTTACCAAAACACATTGCCATCATTATGGATGGGAACGGACGCTGGGCCAAAAAGAAAGGGGCCATGCGTATATTTGGTCATAGGAATGCAATCCAGGCTGTGCGTGAATCCATTGAAGGAGCAGGGGAGTTGGGGATCAAACACCTTACCCTATTTTCCTTTTCTACCGAAAATTGGTCTCGCCCCCAAGATGAAATTCAGGCACTGATGCAACTGCTCGTAGAGACAATTGTATCTGAACTGTCTCAAATGATGAAAAACAACGTCCGATTGAATGCAATCGGAGATATAAAAAGCTTACCTACCTCTGCCTACGAAAAGTTGACCGAGGTAATGCACCAAACATCCACCAATACGGGGCTCACAGTACATTTGGCCTTGAGCTACAGCGGACAATGGGAACTTACTCAGGCTGCCCAACGCATTGCTCAAAAAGTCTCTGAAGGCAAATTACGCCCAGAGGAAATTACCCAAGTCACACTAGCGGATCATTTAGATACCGCAGGAATCCCAGATCCAGAACTGATGATTCGAACTAGTGGAGAGTTTAGAATTAGTAATTTCTTGCTCTGGCAACTGGCCTATACCGAACTGTATTTTACAGAGGTGTTGTGGCCTGATTTTAGAAAAGAGCACCTGTTTACCGCAATTGAAGATTACCAAAAGAGAGAGAGAAGGTTTGGAAAAACCGGTGAGCAAGTTAAACCCTAAGTATTAATGAAAAGAAGTATACTCATTCTGTTTTGCTTGATTTGGTCGGCAAGTTCTATGGCGCAAATCCGTTTGGGCCAAAGTCGCTATGCCTCCCCCAAGACAGTCAACATTCTGGAATTGAACTATGCAAAGCCTCAAAAATTTAGAATCGCTGAAATTAAGGCGGTAGGGCTTTCTACCCTAGACGAAGTTGCCATCATTTCCTTATCAGGTTTGAAAGTAGACGATCGGATCGATGTTCCTGGTGATGCTATTTCTAGCGCATTAAAAAAACTATGGGGTCAAGGCATCATTGGGGATGTTAAAATTTTGGTTACGAAGATTGAAGGAGAGGACATTTACCTGCTTCTTGACCTTACCGAAAGACCCCGCTTCTCCCGTGTGGAATTTGAAGGCATCAACAAAACCCAAGAGGGTGAATTAAGAGATAAGGTAAACATTCGTGGTCGTGTCGTACGTGATGATGTACTCAACACCGCCAAACGGAATATTGAAAAGTATTACCTCGACAAAGGATTCCTCAATACCGAAGTAAAGATCATTCAAGATCGCGACACCACCCTCCCCAACAGCGTGAAGTTACGCTTTGACATCGATCCTAAATCCAAGGTAAAAATCAATGAGATTGCTTTTTATGGAAATGATGAAATAAGCGATCGTGCGCTGAAAGGAAAGTTAAAGAAAACAAAGGAGCATGCGCGCGTATCCATCTTTAAAGATGTCTACAGCCGACTGCTTGATGCAGATAAAGAAAGCCTTACCCGATCCCTTCTCTCAAGTCAGGTAGCCACCTCTGAGGAGGTGAACTCCTACATCAACAAAAATTTTAAGCTAAATTTCTTTAATGGATCCAAATACAATCCGAAGGAATACCGAGCAGACAAAGACAAGGCCATTGCCTTCTACAACAGCAAGGGATTTAGAGATGCAAAAATCCTGGAGGATTCCATCTATAAATTCAGCGAAGACAAGATCAACATTGATATCTCCCTGGTGGAGGGCAACAAATACTACTACCGAAACATCTCCTTCACGGGTAACTATATCCACGATGATGCGGTCCTACTTGCCAAATTAGGCATCCAAAAGGGGGATGTTTACGATAAAGAAACTTTAGACAAAAGACTCAACTACGACCCTCAAAAAGGGGATGATGTCAGCTCACTGTATCAGGACAACGGTTACTTATTTTTTAGTATTGACCCGGTAGAAGTGAATGTGAGCGGAGACTCCATCGATCTCGAAATGCGTATCTTCGAAGGCCCACAAGTGACCGTAAACAGTGTAGGCATCAAAGGCAATGACCGAACTTCTGACCACGTAGTCATGCGTGAGATCCGTATTCTTCCGGGCCAGAAATTTAACCGAAGCCTATTGGTACGTACCATCCGAGAACTTTCTACTTTAGGCTACTTTGATCCAGAAAAAATCAACCCAGACCTCCGCCCCAACTTTGAAAATGCTACTGTAGATATCATTTTTGAATTGGAAGAACGGCCAAACGATCAGATTGAATTGTCTGGTGGCTGGGGAGGATTCTTTGGATTTGTGGGTACAGTAGGCTTGGTTTTCAATAACTTTTCCATCAAAAGTATTGGAGATTTCAAAAAGTGGGATCCCCTCCCGGTAGGTGACGGACAAAAGCTATCTGTCCGTGTACAGGCCAATGGGCAAGCGTTCCAAAACTACTCGTTCTCCTTGAGCGATCCTTGGTTTGGTGGCAAAAAGCCAAACTCACTAAGCTTTGCTTTCAATCATTCTGTACAACGTCAGGTCAATTACTTCAGTCAAACTCCTGGCGGGTCAGATTTGGGCTTCTTCAAAATTACAGGGGTGACACTAGGCCTTTCCAAACGAATCACCTGGCCAGATGATTACTTCAGCATCAGTAACTCTCTTCAATTCCAGAATTACGAGTTCAATCAATTCGGAACCTCTTTTGGGTTGAGCTATCCTACCGGAAACTCAAAAAGTGTGGTTTTGAACACGACGGTAGCAAGAAATAACGTGGACAATACGATATTTCCAAGACAAGGGTCCAACATCATCCTATCCATGAATTTGACTCCTCCATATGCCTCTTTGAATAAGTCGCTCAATGAGGAGTCTGATGACCTGGAGAAATACAAATGGCTCGAATACCACAAGTGGATGTTTGATGCCTCCTTCTATACCCCACTCTTTGGATCGACCAAGTTTGTAGCAAGTGCACGTGCACACATGGGCTTCCTAGGCTCCTATGGCAACAAGGTAGGCATCATTCCATTGGAGCGTTTTGTAATGGGTGGAGATGGCATGAACTTCAACAATTTTGCACTCGGTCAAGAGATTATTGGCTTGAGAGGTTATGAAAATCAAATGATCACTCCTGGTAGAAGTACACGAGGAACAGCCGATCCTGATCCCTATGGTGGAGTAGTGTATAATAAATATGTGATGGAACTTCGATTCCTTGTTTCTCCTAATCCTTCTGCCACTATCTTCTTGCTCACCTTCGCAGAGGCAGGCAACAACTGGGGTAACTATAGGGATTTCAACCCTTATGATCTTAAAAAGTCGGCAGGTGCAGGCGCGCGAATTTTCATGCCTGCATTTGGTCTAATTGGTGTTGACTGGGGATATGGGTTTGATTCGATGCCTGGTACTTTAAAGCCAAGTGGTCCACAATTCCACTTTACGATTGGCCAACAGTTCAGATAATCTTTTGGAAGCCACAGCGTTTGTTAATTTATGTTAGAAAAAACTAAATTTTGTTCGCTATAGCACCTCCAAAAACGTAAAGAACGCATGAATAAATCATTCAAAATTGTACTTTTACTTTTCATTATCCTGTATTCAGGACCATTAACGGCCCAAAAGTTCGGATACATCGATTCTGAATACATTCTAAACAAGCATCCAGATTACAAACTGGTGCTGGATGAACTGAAGAAGCTGAGTGAAGAATGGAAAAAAGAGGCACAAAATTTGGATCAAGAGATCAAGGAACTATCCACTCAGCTAAAAGCTGAAGAAGTCCTACTCACCGAAGAAATGTACCAAAAGAGAGTAGAGTTAATCAAAGCAAAGCAAAAGGCTTCGCAAGAATTTAATAGTAGGGTATTTGGGATTGATGGTATTTATTACCAAAAGCAAGCAGAGCTACTTCAGCCGTTACAATCCAAAATATACGATGCCATAGAACGGGTGTCCCGCAGAAATAACCTAGCAGTCCTCTTTGACAAGGCAGCAGGTCCCTCTGCAATCATTTACACAGATCCAAGACATGACTATTCTGAGTTTGTCCTGGAAGAATTAGGAATTGAAGACAACAAATAAATACAAACCAAAATGATGAAAGTAAATGTTATCCTAGCAACAATGGCCTTGCTATTGGTAGGATTCACCGCCCAAGCTCAGAGCACTGTAAAAATCGGGTACACCAGCGTAGAATTGATCATGGATTTGATGCCAGAAATGGAACAAATTGGAGCAGACGTACAGGATTACCAAACACAGCTGCAAACCAACATTCAAACAAAAGCTGCTGACTTCCAAAAGCAGGTAGAAGCATACCAGAAAGCTGCTCCTACGATGGCTGAAACTGCAAGAGCAGCAAAAGAACAAGAGCTAACTAAGCTTCGTGACGATCTGCAAAAGTACGAGCAAGATGCCCAGACTTCTTACCAAAGAAAATTAAGTGAGCTTTTGGAGCCCGTGCAAACCAAAGTAATCAATGCGATCAATGCTGTAGCTGCAGAGAACAACTACACGCACATCTTTGCTGAAACAGCTGGACAGTCACCTATTCTTCTTTATACCAAGGAAGAAGACAAATTTACTGAATTGGTCTTGACCAAGTTGGGTATCCCACTTCCAGAGAAACCAGCTCAAAAATAAAAATTAGACCGGTCGATTGGCCGGTTTTTTTATGCCTAAAAAATCTCCCAAAGAAGTCTTACAGCAATGTCAAGAACCACTCCTTGTTGACTTTTATGCAGATTGGTGCGGCCCCTGCCAGACATTAGCGCCTGTTTTAGATCGGGTTGTTGATGAGCTAGCCGGCAAAGTAACCCTCTTCAAAATCAATGTGGACAAGCATCCACAGCTCGCTCAACAGTTTGCCATTCGCTCCATTCCCCATCTCATACTATTCAAAAGAGGGAAGATCCTGTGGCGGAAAGGAGGCCTGATCACCAGCGCGGAACTGCTGAAGCAACTCAACCAATTTGTATAAAAAAAAGGGGCTTTTGCCCCTTTTTTTAGATGTAATATTTCAAACGGATGACCTCTTGTTCACTCAAGAACCTATAATGTCCTCTTTTCAAATCTTTTTTATCCAAGCCAGCATACATCACCCGATCCAACGCTTCTACTTCGTACCCAAGGTGAGCAAAAATTCGACGGACAATCCGGTTTCTACCCACGTGGATCTCTAGTCCAAGGATGTTTCTATCCTTAGAAAGCACTTGCAAATCATCTACTTTGACATCCCCATCCTCTAGGGTAAGCCCTTCCAGAATATCTTCCTGATCCTTGGCAGTCAAGGCCTTATCCAAGGTGACTTGGTAAATTTTCTTGATTTCATTCGAAGGGTGGGAAAGCTTAGCTGCCAGTTCCCCATCATTGGTAAACAATAGCAAGCCAGTGGTATTTCTATCCAAACGACCTACTGGGAAAATTCGCTCCTCACAGGCATTTTCAACCAACTTCATGACCGTCTTCCGCTCCATGGGATCCTCCGTAGTGGTGATGAAGTCCTTGGGCTTGTTTAACAAGACATAAACCGGCTTTTCAGGATTGATTTTCTTTCCCTGAAAGACCACATGATCGGTCTTTTTCACCTTGAAGCCCATCTCTTTGATCACTTCCCCATTGACCACCACAAGGCCTTTCGAGATAAGCTCATCGGCTTCTCTACGTCCACAGATACCAGAATTGGCCACATACTTGTTGAGGCGGATCAGATCTTCCGATTCCTTTTTATTCTTTTTTTGAGGAAGGGCATCAAAATTATAGTCCGGGCGGTCGGCGTTCAACTCCACAAACTTGCTTCTGTTTTTACCAAACCCGCGCTTTTCCCCGCTAGTTTCTGCTCCATAAGTCTTCGGTTCTACTGCATAAACAGGCTGCTGATCCTTCCCTCTTCCTTTGTAAACTCGCTTTTCCCCAGGTGCTAAACTAGATTTTTCGGAAGAAAAATCTTTCTTAAATCCTTTCTCCTTCCCGAAGTCAGCACTCTTTGAAAACCCTTCTTTTTTATCCCCAGGTCTGCTACGTTCTGAATAGGATTTTTTATCCTCAGGTCGGCTACGTTCTGAATAGGGCTTTTTATCGTTGGAACTACTGCGCTCTGAATAGGGTTTTTTATCCCCAGGTCTGCTTCGTTCTCCATAGGGCTTTTTATCCCGTGATGTAGCATCAAACTTTTTTTCTGAACCACCATCTTTTTTGAATCGAGTTGGCTTATCACCAAACGGCTTTTTGGAAAATGAAGAAGCCTCTTTGCTTTCCCATTTCTTTGGGCCACCTGATTCTTTACCGGCAAACTTGCTACCAAAGCCTCTTTTTTCTCCCCTTTCTTCTCCTCCTCTAGGTAAGGAAGGACGCTCGCTCCGCTCCTCTGGTTGGCCTTTAAAAAATCTACCTTTAGAAGAATTCGAAGAGGAGGCTCCCTCTTTTCCTTTTTTGTCGTAGGGCTTTTTGTCGTCCCCAAAAGACTTCCCCTTTCCTCTTCCTGTCCCTTCTTGCCTTGAGGAAGAAGCTCCTCTGTTGGATCTACCCCCTTTGGAAGTCCCGGATCCCTTTTTCCCCTCACCAAAAGATGATTTTTTAGGATTATTTTTTTTCATGCTGTTGCAGCATCACTGCTGTAGTTTTGTAAATAAATTTACCTTCTGAATACCGAAGGTTTAAAGTGGGCACAAAGATACACGGAATGGAATCAATACTGACCTACTTATCAAAATATTCCTTAAGCTTTGGCCTCATTTTTATAATAATATTCTGTGGCATTTCGCACAGAGCCTTGCGTAAGTAGAAGCTCCTTTGCCTGCTCATAGGATACACCAGTGGCTTCCATAATCATATTGGTTCCACGATCAACCAACTTTTCATTGGACAATTGCATATCCACCATCTTATTCCCCTTGACGCGTCCCAGTTTGATCATCACGGCTGTAGAAATCATGTTCAGCACCAGTTTTTGAGCAGTACCAGATTTCATACGTGTGCTTCCAGTAACAAATTCAGGCCCGACCACCACCTCAATGGGATAATCCACCGCCTGGCCCAGTAGTGAATCTGGGTTGCAAGTAATCCCTGCCGTTAGCAAGCCCATCTCCTTTGCTTTCTTTACGCCTCCCAAAACATAAGGGGTACTTCCCGAGGCAGCAATGCCAATGATGGTATCGTTGGCTGAAAAGCCAAAGGCTTGAATATCTTTCCATGCCTGCTCCGCATCGTCTTCGGCATGCTCTACCGATTTTCGAATAGCTGCATCCCCTCCTGCGATAAGCCCAATCACCCAATTATGAGGAACTCCATACGTAGGAGGACATTCTGAGGCATCCAAGATCCCTAATCGCCCACTCGTACCTGCTCCTATGTAAATTAGCCGACCCCCTTCACGCATTCGAGGCACGATTTCATCCACCAATGCCGCGATTTGCTTCAATTTATCTTTGACTGCTGGCGCTACTTTGTGGTCTTCCGCATTGATTTTTTCGACCAATTCTTGAGCGCTCATTTGCTCCAAATTTTCATAGCTAGAGCTACTTTCGGTAATTTTTTTCATCGCATTTCCTGGTGATATAGTGTGAGTCCTGCAATTGGGCTTTCCAAAATCATCCCAACATGCATGCCCCGATCTGTGGCTGCCTTCCGCAGGATATCCGCATTGTAAAATGCAATAGATCCTACAAAGTGAACTGGTTTATTTTGAAAATCCGGGTATTTGCATACATGCTTGGTAAAGAAATTTTGAAACGCATCGTAAAACAAGCCGTAGCAATACGGATCTGATTTGTGTTCGGTAATGAAGCGGCAAAAACTTGCCATATACCGATTGGGAAAAGGCTTTCGATATACTTGCTCCTGAATCCCATATTGGGAGAGCTGAAAGAGATTGACTGCCTCTTGACGAATAGCCGCAGGCATCTCTTCATGAATGAAGTCTTGAAGAAATTTTCTTCCCACATCACTTCCACCTCCTTCATCACCGAGAATATAGCCAGCAGCTGGCCGAGAAGAAATGATGTTTTTGCCATCGTAATCGCAGCTATTGGAGCCTGTTCCCAAAATACAAGCAATCCCTAGATGATGCCCACAGGTGGCCTTGGCAGCAGCCAAGAGATCATGGTCTATCTGAATTTTGGCTTTTGAAAAAATCGCATGCAGCGCTTGCTGTACCTCTACCTTCTTCTCTGGGGCGGCACATCCAGCCCCGTAGTAATAAATCTCTTCAATTTCTTCAGAGAGGTTCAACAAAAATTCCTGCTTCAACTGCTGTGTCATCTCTTCCACACTCAAGTAATAGGGATTAAATCCTATTCCCCGATATTGACTGATTTGGCCGTCTTTGTGGATTACCCGCCAATCGGTTTTACTTGACCCGCTATCTGCTATTAAAATCATCTGGATGTAGATGGCCTATGGCCTCAAATTTTTCAAATACTTTTTCAGTATGGGGAGCTTCCCCGAGTTCTTGTGTCAAATCTTGCCCAGCCCAATGTTCGTAATGCCTTCCCTTTTTCCATAATTTGGAATGGGTCACATCGTAGATGACCCCTTTAAAGGCTACCCATATTTCTGGTTTATCTTGACCATTCCGCAGCGCTAGTTGCTGCCGGCTATAGCGATTCATCAATAGAGTTTGATTTGGGCAGTTACCCAACGCTCGGGAATCTCTCCCTGCTGCGCCTGTTGGTAATCCGAATAGCTGCAAGGAACGATGCTCACTCGCTCAAATCGGCTGGCATCGTTGTAGGGGATCTCCATCCACCACTTCCCGCTGCGTTTACTTTTGTAGAAAACTAAAGTGTTGGGCTTAGAGTCCATCGATACGGTATATTTCAAGTAGGCTGCACTCTTGAAGGAGAGGGTATCCTTTCTACTGTAAAACCCTTCAATGAAGTACCAGATCATCACCGCCGCCACCTGAGCAGTCTTGTTGTGCGTATCGTCGTAATAGGGATCGTAACCATATACCCCAAAAGAGCTCAATTTTTCGTTTGACCCAGCAAACCAGCAAATTTGGCTAGCCTCCTCACCGGATAGACCAAAGGGTTGCCCATCTACAGCACCTAGTGCTACCGAAGATTGAATGGCGCACAAATCAAAGCTTATCAAATCCGCATCACGAATCAGAGGCTCCATTTCCTTGAAGTTGTCTCTCAATTGCCCAAGGCGCACATGTTCAAAATAGAGCTTCTCCAAAGCAGAAACCAAGGTAGGGTCCACCAAAAAGCTCTGGTATGCCAAGTGCGTTGAAGAAAATAAGAAATTAGGTTGATGCAGGACAATCTCTTGTGTATGTCGATCACTCTCTGGACCTGCCTCTTCCATATCGATTTTGGAATCTACGGTGAGTAGCGTGACCAGCTTTTTCATTTTCTGATAGGCCAAATATTGCCCATAATCAAGGTCATGTGAGCCCCCAAAAAAGATGGGTAAAATCTGTTGCCGCATCAAATAATCACCCACCTGCCGAATGTTTTGATAGGTATCATTCAGGCTATTGCCAGAAATGAGATCTCCTAAATCCGCTATTTTGTAAGGGATTCCTCCCTTTTTTAGTTGGTATAGCTTCTCTCGGATTTCAGAACTTGCTCGAGCAATGCTTTCGGAACGGCTTGCTCCCCTACTTTCTTTCAAGCCCACTAGCGCAATTTGAATGCCTGTGAGCTCAGGGAAGGCATGGTGGTGAATGGATAACTGATTAAAAATGGAATTCTCGAGGTAGCCTTTTTCTACAACTGCAGATTCTACGGGCTCAAAAAAAGAAGAAATAGTCATGGAAAGTCTTTAGGTTTTTAAAACTAATCAAAAATGATACCTAAAAAAAAATCCTGCAGTTGCAGGATTTTTTATGTCGACTTAACCACCAAAATCGTCAAATCGAATGTTCTCTTTTGGAATACCCATGTCATCAAGTAACTTGAGTACCGCTGAGTTCATCAAGGGTGGACCACAGAGGTAATATTCTACCTCATCTGGATCAGGGTGATTTTTCAAATAGTTTTCCAACAGTATCTGGTGGATAAATCCTACGTACCCATCTCCTTCACGATCTTCCAGGGAAGTTTTAAGTTTCCAGTTGTCTTCTGGAAGTGGTTCAGAAAGACCTACGTTGAAGCTAAAGTTTGAAAACTCATTTTCAATTTCTCTAAACTGAGGCACATAGAAAAGTTCTTTCTTGGAACGACCCCCATACCAGTAAGAAACCTTACGCTGCGTTTTTTCGGTGTGAAACAAGTGGAAGATTTGAGCTCTTAAAGGAGCCATACCTGCACCACCACCGATGTAGATCATCTCACGTTGGGTAGGATTGATGTGGAATTCACCGTAAGGGCCAGAGATCATGACTTTATCCCCTGGCTTGCACCCAAACACGTACGAAGTACAAACTCCCGGATTGACATCCATCCAACGGTTGTTGGCACGGTCCCATGGCGGAGTTGCGATACGAATCGTCAACATCACGATGTTTCCTTCAGCAGGGTGGTTAGCCATGGAATAGGCACGGAATAGCGGCTCGTCGTTTTTCATTACCAAGTCCCACAGACCAAACTTATCCCAATCGCTTTGGTACACATCGGCAGGGTGGCCCAACTCAGGATGTGGAGTAATATCCATGTCCTTAAACTTGACAGTGATGGCCGGCACATCGATCTGAATATATCCTCCTGCCTCAAAATGAAGTATTTCTCCTTCAGGAAGTTTTACTTTAAATTCTTTAATAAACGTAGATACGTTGTAGTTAGAGATTACCTCACACTCCCACTTTTTGATTCCAAAGATCTCTTCAGGAACGCGGATTTTCATGTCCTGCTTCACCTTCACCTGACAAGCCAAACGAACGTGTTCTTGCTGCTCTGCGCGGCTAAGGTGCCCTACTTCCGTAGGCAGCACGTCTCCACCCCCATCATCGATGATACACTTGCACATGGCGCAAGTTCCTCCTCCACCGCATGCGGACGGAAGAAAAATCTTTTGATTGCTTAGGGTGGAGAGCAAGCTTGACCCCGCAGAAGCAACAATTGGGTTGCTTTCGTCCCCGTTGATGATAATCTTAACATCTCCAGAATTCACCAGCTTGGATTGGGCAAAAAGGAGGATAAAAACCAGCAGCAGGATAATTGCTGTGAAGGCTATAATGGAAGTAATAATTACAGAACCCATGAACTCTTATTTTTTCTTTTTTGTAGGAAAATCCCTGTTTTGGGAGCACAAATATATTTATTAATCAGGAATGCACGCCAAAAATGCCGGCAAATTCTGACTTCTTTTTTGGTATTCTAACTGATTAATTCTTCAATAGGTTTAACAAAGTACTCAGCTTTAATTTCAACAGTCGTCTATCGACAATGAAATCAAGAAAACCGTGTTCCAACACAAATTCGGAGCTCTGAAATCCCTTGGGTAAATCCTTACCAATGGTCTCTCGAATAACACGTGGACCAGCAAATCCAATCAAAGCTCCAGGTTCGGCAATGTTGAAATCACCCAGCATGGCATAAGAAGCCGTTACTCCACCTGTAGTAGGATCGGTAAGTAAGGAGAGGTAGGGAATTCCTGCTTTGTCAAGTAAGGCAAGTTTGGCAGAAGTCTTGGCCATTTGCATCAAGGAAAAACCTGCTTCCATCATTCGCGCTCCCCCCGATTTGGAAATCATTAGGAAGGGAATTTTGTGTTTCAAGGAATGGTCTATCGCTCGGGCAATTTTTTCTCCGACTACGGAACCCATCGAACCTCCAATAAAGTTGAAGTCCATGCAAGCAATGACTAGCTCTTGGCCATTCATCTTTCCATACGCCGATCGGACTGCATCGTTCAATTCAGTTTTACTGATTGTCGCCTCAACTCGAGAGGAGTAGGATTTGGTATCTACGAAATTTAGGGGGTCCCCAGACTTCATCCCCTCATCTAATTCGGTGTAGGCATTTTGATCAAAGAGGATCTCAAAATATTCTTTGGAACCAATTTTAACATGAAAATCATCGGTTGGGGATACGTAAGCATTACTCTTCAATTCCCGGGTATGAACGATTGTCCCGCTGGGGGTCTTAAACCACAGACCATCAGGAGCATCTTTTTTTTCCGCAGTGGACGTTTTAATTCCTTTGTCAGTTCTCTTAAACCACGCCATACAACTATTCTGATTGATCTAACTATTCAAAGGTGACAAATTTAGGTTGAATCTTCCGTAATTAAAATTTTCTTCTTCACCTCTAGAGTTAACCAGGCCTCACCACTTGGAGAAATTCTCTTTTTCTAGGGAATAATTTTTAGTACTTTGAAATTCAATTCAAGCCCAACCAACCCTTACATCATCCAATTCGAAATTCTCCATGAGCTTATCCATACTCTTATTGATCTCTGCGATTATTCTCTTGCTTGCCTACCGGATTTATGGAAAATTCGTGTACAACAAGTTTGGACTTAGTGATGCCCGAAAAGCGCCCTCCCACACCCATCGAGATGGAATCGACTACGAGCCCAGCAAACCGATAGTAGTTTTAGGACACCATTTTGCCTCTATTGCTGGAGCAGGACCGATTGTCGGGCCGATCATTGCAGTGACCTTTGGTTGGATTCCAGCAGTGATCTGGATTTTGGTTGGAGGGATTTTCTTTGGAGCAGTACATGATTTAGGTAGTATGGCAGCCTCTTTACGCACGGATGGCAAGTCCATTGGCGTGATTATTCGAAACCAAATTGGGCTTAAGGGCAAGCAGCTTTTTATTCTTTTTAGTTTCTCCACCCTGATTCTTGTCATTGGGGTATTCTCCGATATCATTGCCAAAACCTTCGTTGCCAATCCTGGGGTAGGCTCCGCATCCATCCTTTTTATTTTCTTGGCCATTGCCTTTGGGTATGCCAACAAATGGGTGGGCAATAAAAACGTGGCATTTGTAGTGATCACCATAGTTGGTGTGGTGCTGATGTACTACTTTGTCTATCTAGGCACACAGATTCCATTAGCTTTAACCTATCCATTCTGGGTAGGAGGCCTGTTGCTCTATGCCTTCATTGCTTCTGTTACGCCCGTGTCCTTGTTGCTGCAGCCTCGAGATTACCTGAACAGCTTCTTGCTCTATGGCTTAATGATCGCCGCAGTGGCTGGGGTTTTCGTTGCAGACCCTACCATTAAGATGAGTACAGAGGTAAACCTTTCTAGCGAAAGTTTGGGTTACTTCTTCCCCGTCTTGTTTGTAACCATTGCTTGTGGAGCCATTTCTGGATTTCACTCCTTGGTAGCTTCTGGCACTACCTCCAAGCAGTTGGACAAGGAAAGTGATGCCAAGCTTGTAGGCTTTGGAGGAATGCTTATCGAATCCTTTTTGGCAATCATTTCTGTTGGAGCCGTAGTAATTCTGAGTAAGCAAGAATACACAGATCGCCTTAGTTTAGAAGGGCCAGTTGCTCTTTTTTCTACTGGTCTAGGAGGAATGATTTCCAGTCTTGGAATATCCGAACCCTTTGCCATAGGATTTGTGGCCTTGACAGTTTCCGCATTTGCACTGACTACCCTAGATACCTGCACCCGTTTGGCTCGATTTACCTTGCAAGAATACTTTGAGGATATGCCGCAGCCTGCTGCTCAGGTGATGGCCAAAAATCGCTACCTATCCACGACCATAGTCATTATCCTTTCCGTTTTATTGCTTGCCTCTGGAGAGTTTGAGAAACTTTGGCCAATCTTTGGGTCTGCCAATCAATTGCTTGCAGCACTCGCCTTACTGACCATTGGCGTGTGGCTGATGAAAAAAAATATCTCCGCGACCTTCGTGACCATCCCCATGTTTTTCATGTTTACGGTCACCCTTGCTTCCTTGGGATTATTTGCCTGGAAAAACTTTCAAGATGAGGGCTATATCCTTGCAGGTATTGCCTCCATCTTATTTGTGTTGGCAATCGCCCTAATTCTTCTGGCCATTAAAAGTCTAAAAAAAGAGGTCAAGACATCTGAAAAGACATCTTGACCCCTTAGCTGGCAACGGATTTAATCTACCCCATCTAGCTTTGCCCTAGCAATGGAGTAAGCAGCCGCTTGCCGTCCTTGAGTCAAGCCTGCGGTAGCATCAAAGGAGTAATGAATACCCCCATAAATGCGCGACATAGAGGCTTCCTCAGCCCAGGTTCGAAATTGACTTGCATTGGCTGGAAAAAAGTGAGCCATTACTTCCGCTGCAGCTCCCGAAAAGGTAGCATGTCCTGAAGTGTAGGCAGGGAAATTAGGGGTACCCAAAATGGTTTTAAATCCAGAAATGGTCTGAATAGGCCTTGGGTAATGGTAGTAATACTTTGCATCCCAACAGCCGATTCCTGCATCTACAATGGCCATGTTGAGGTAAGCAAAGACCCGAGCCGTTCGGACAGGACTCAACTTATTGGCTACCACTTCCTCTTTGGCAAAACGGTTCCAATGCCCTGGAGGCGTATAGGTATTCAACCCATCATTCCAGAAGTTGGCTATCCTTCGCTGATCGGTCGTCAGGTTATTGGTATACTGCTTCAATTCCTTGACCGACTCCTCAAAGGCTGGAGATCCAGGCGCTGGAGGTGGTCCAGGACGAATGGCTTCTACATTGGGCACATTCCAAAGGCGAACCTTACTAAACAGAGGAACCAATCCTACCATCCGCTGTGGGGTCTCCTGATTTTCCCAGACCCAACCAAACCGCTCCTTAGCAGCATTTTTGATGGAATCCGATTTAGCTCGAGTAGTTTGGGCATTTTTCATCCCATCTGTGGACGCTCTTGTCAAGGCCGTTTTGGCGACCTCGGCCCCAATTAGTTTTCCTGCCTCGACATCACTGCTCACGTTGATGCCTGCGATCAGAAGAGATTCCAAATGCTCTTGCGCTTTCTGAGCCAAAAACTCCTTTTCTAAGGGGAACATCGACGTAAGAATATCCTGTGAAGCCTTCGCAATCACTGCTCCATCTGAAGGGTAGGAAAAGAGCCCAGTACTTTCGTAGGAAGATTTGATCTGAGGATCCAATTGGTAAGGGGCCTGCCTTTTAAACTTGTACTTGTACTGCCAGGCCATAATCAATCCGTCGTACTGGGCCACACTCAAGTAAGCAAGCATCCTACTCGTATAGGGAGGATGCGAATACGGAAACTGGGGGTACTTGGAAGGGTTGGCTGGGTCAGGTACGGGGTAGCTTCCATCCGGATTGGGTGCAGGGATTAAATTGTATTTGGTTGCCAATTCTAGTGCGATCTCATTCCATCTCAGGAGCGGATTGTTGGTCCAGTAGCTGACCGCTTCCCGCTGAGCAGAGGTAGCTTTCCCTTGCTTTTCCTTGGCATCTGCCAATTCCTTGAGCAATTCCGGAGATCCGGCCGCAGCTGGAATCGAAATGGGTATTTGTTCGTTTGACGTGTGAAGCAGCAATTTCCATTGGCCTGCATTCGGGTCTAAATTTGAAAATTGATATCCAGTAAAATCATACTTGGTGGGCAAGTCTTCCTCACAAGAAGTGGTCAAAAAGGACAAGATTAAAAGTCCTATGCTTATGTAATTGTATTTTTTCATCTTGTCTGAATTAAAAGGCCTTGAATTGATAGGTGATTCCTAGTCCATAGCCAGAAAATTGGCCCATATTCCTTCCAGAAATTGCCTGTTGGTAGGAGGCGATAAGTCCAAAGCCTTTACCATTACTTTTAAAATAATACTGAGCAAATCCCTCCACCCGGTCAAAATTCACCTTATTGGTAGGCTGCGGCATGGAATAGACTCGGATATCGTCCCCAGAGGTAGATCGAATAGTGGTCAAACTTGCTTCTACCCGAAGTCTATACTTAAACAACCAGGACCCCAAGGTAAGCTGACCTTGAAAGGCATTCGGCACATCCATTTTTGAGGTATAATAGGCCTGATCTGCATAATAAAAATCCCGCTCAGCCTTGGTGGCTCCCCTATGCAGGTAAGCGTAGGATGCCCTGAAGTAAGGACCTTTATCCAATTCGTATTTTCCTATGGCTCTGAGGCCAAGTTCATTGGCTCCAAAACCCAAGCTAAAGGGCATGTAATCCGATAAATAATTGGAGGCTGGCCTACTAAAGCTCAAGTTGGAAAAACCAGTCAATTTACCTTTGCCAATAGATTTCTCGAGGAATAAAGCCTTCACTGAAATTCCAAAATCTTGGATTCCTTGCACTCCTGTCAGTTGCCCCGCAGAAGCTGCTGTTTTGACATAGGGAAGACTGAGGATTACATTGACTTTATCGGTAATTCCACCTACGATCATGGGCATGCCCATTTGTTTGGTGAACGTACCGATGTTCTGATTTACTCGAATCGTGGAGCCCTCCCAATACTGGTCCCAGGTGACCTGGTCATATTGTAGGGCTATGCAAATCTCTCCTTTTGGCATCATTAGCCCATCCAAGGGAGTTTGCGCATGCGCTATCGTGATGATCCCTAAGCTTGCGCAAAGCAAGGCAAGGAATCTGAAATGATTCTTCATCGCTAGTAAGTGTTGAGGTATAATAAAAATGATTACACACGATTCCAAGCAGGAATTTTGCCTTGATTTGGAGCTACGTGTCGATTAGTTTGAACCCACAAGCAGGATTATGCTTGATTTAATTGGGCCAAATAAAAATTACCCGAGTTGGGGAGGTGGACTGTCTAAAATGAAACTAGGACTCAAATACGTTGAAAAAATAAACCCTATTTCTGTGGTAAAATTAGGTGAACTCATCCCTTCAAAGGAGAGTAGTCCAGTGCCAAGGTAATCTTTGGCAAACTGCATCCCCAAATTGCTCGTCTCTTGGCCTTGAGGTAGTTGATCCTCTGCAAGGGCGGAAATCCATTTTTTGACGGTCACATCCAGCACCTTTCTGTCTATATCCGGCACATAGACCACTTGCAAGGTGTCATTTTGGTAGCGCTGTTTGATGGCTCGATAATAGTTGCCATCCAATTCAAAACGCGTGTTGGTGGCTTGAAAATCTTCTTGATTGGCTAGGTAAGGGGCATTGAGAGGAATTTTCATAATCCGCTCCTCTAGCTGTACCTGTTGCTCCCCATAGATTTGATCCATCCAATTTCGCTCTAGGGATACATTGGCGGAGAGGTACACCGCATAGTATCCAAAGTGAAAGAGGACAAAGCAAAAAAGGAGCGCTATGGCAACTGCGTTTTTCAATTCGGAGATTGTTTAACCAAAAATTGAAAGAATTGCGGTGAAAAACAATACTTAGTCACAAGTTTATCTCGAAAGAAGTCCTACCCAATCATCCGAAGCACAAAACTCAATCCCAAAAAGATCAGTGTGGCAATCCCATACACCTGGATGACCTTGAGTCGGTTGAACCGGTCCAAAAACCAGAGTACGAGCACTGGGCGGATCAGCCCAAGAATCAGCAGGACACTTGATCCCAAGGCTAAACCCTGGGCGATTAATTGAAGTACTTCAAGCATCATGCCTCAAAACTAAAAAAGGAACAGCGAATGCCATTCCTTTTGGAGTATAGTTTTTAGAAACTTATTTCTTACGCTTTATTTCTTTCATTTCGTATCCTTCAATGGTATCGTCGATTTCGATATCGTTGTAGTTCTTGATCGAAATACCACACTCGTAACCAGCTTTAACCTCAGAAACATCGTCCTTGAAGCGCTTCAACTGGTCGATCTCACCTTCATGGATCACAATACCTGCACGGATGATACGGATTTTATTTTTTCTGGTGATAAAGCCATCCGTCACATACGAACCTGCAACTGTACCCACCTTCGTGATTTTGAACACTTCACGAACGGTGATATTACCCGTGATGATTTCTTCGTATTCTGGCTCCAGCATCCCTTCAATCGCATCCTTAATTTGATTGATTGCATCGTAGATGATGGAATAATGTCTGATCTCAATCTCTTCTTGTTCTGCAAGCTTTTTCGCATTGGAAGAAGGGCGAACCTGGAAACCAATGATAATTGCATCCGAAGCTGAGGCTAGAAGGACATCCGATTCGGAAATCTGACCCACCCCTTTGTGGATGATGCTTACCTTTACTTCATCTTTGGAGAGCTTGAGCAAGGAATCCGAAAGTGCTTCCACCGAACCATCCACGTCACCTTTGATGATGATGTTGAGCTCCTTGAAACTGCCGATCGCCAATCGACGACCGATTTCATCCAAGGTAATGTGTTTCTTGGTACGTAAACTTTGTTCGCGCTGTATTTGCTCTCTGGAATTGGCAATCTCTCTGGCCTCTCGTTCGGTATCGTATACCTTGATGGTATCTCCTGCTTGTGGAGCGCCACTCAAACCCAACATCTGCACAGGAGTAGATGGACCTGCTTCTTTCAGCTTGTTCCCTTTGTGATCAAACATTGCTTTTACTCGGCCATAGTGCTGACCAGCAAGCAAGACATCACCTATTCTCAAGGTACCTGCCTGCACCATGACAGTAGAAACATATCCCCTACCTTTATCCAAGGAAGCTTCAATTACAGTTCCCACCGCATTTTTGTCTGGATTGGCTTTCAATTCCAAGATTTCTGATTCAAGAAGAACTTTTTCTAAAAGTTCATCTATTCCTTGTCCTGTCTTAGCTGAAATCTCTTGAGACTGGTATTTTCCTCCCCAATCTTCTACCAACAAGTTCATGTTGGCCAGCTCTTCCTTGATTTTCTCAGGGCGAGCATTGGGTTTATCCACTTTATTGATGGCAAAGATCATCGGTACGCCAGCTACTTGAGCATGGTTGATTGCTTCTTTGGTTTGAGGCATGATGCTATCGTCTGCAGCAATCACGATGATTGCGACGTCAGTAATTTTAGCGCCGCGGGCTCTCATTGCGGTAAAGGCCTCGTGACCAGGGGTATCTAGGAAGGCGATTTTATTGCCTGTCTTGGTTCGTACATCGTATGCCCCAATGTGCTGAGTAATTCCTCCAGCTTCCGCGGCAGTTACTTTTGACATACGAATAAAATCTAGCAAGGACGTTTTACCATGATCGACGTGTCCCATGATGGTAACAATCGGCGCTCTTTCTAGGAGTTCATCTTCAGTATCAGGCACCTCTTCTTCCATCTCATCTTCGATGGATTTAGTAAATTCGACATCGAAGCCAAATTCATCGGCGATGATGGTGATTGCTTCCGCATCTAGGCGCTGGTTGATGGACACAAACATTCCTAGTGACAAGCAGGCAGATATAATTTGGTTAACCGACACATCCAAAAGTGATGCCAAGTCATTGGCAGAAATGAATTCGGTTACTTTTAAGATTTTTACCTCATCTCCCTCAGTTTCTACATCACGATCGCGTTCAGCACGCTTGTCGCGTCTAGATTTGGTTTTTCCACCAGGCTTATTGCCTTGAAGTCTCGCAAGGGTTTGCTTGATTTGATCTTGAATTTCCTTAGGAGTTGGTTCCGCCTTTTGGATTCGCTGCTGGGGACTACCTCCAGCTGGACGGGGCTGACCCGGTCTAGGTGGCTGGCCAGGTCTTGAAGGCTGATTTGGTCTTGGACCTCTTTGATCCTGAGGACGATTTTGAGAGCTTGGAGCTTGGCCCGCAGGATTTGGTGCTCCTGGTTTACTATCAATTCGTTTTCTAGGTCGTTTTTTATCCTTCCCTCTCTCATCGGAAGAAGCTACAGGCCCTCCTTTTTTCTTTGCTCTATCAGCAGGAAGTTCAATTTTACCAAGTACAGTAAGCCCTTTTAGCGAGTCCGCTTTGGCGGATATAAGTTCATCTGGGACCACTGCCACTACTGGGCTTGGCGCTTCAACTACTTTAGGGGCAGGAGCAGGGGTTGGTGTTACTGGAGGGGCGGGAACTGCGGGAGCTGCAGGAGCTGCAGGAGCAACTGGTTCAGGCCTTTTTTCCTCTTTCTTTGGTGCTGGATTTGGTTTCGGTTGAGGGGCCGGCGGGGTTGGTGCTGGCTTTTTGGAAAGATCTACTTTCCCTAAAACGCGAATTCCCTCTAATTTTGGTGCTTCTAAAGTTATTTTCTCTACCACTGTCTCTGGAGCTTTCGCTACAGGGGCTGGAGTAGCTTGCGGCTCTTGAACGGGTACAGGCACAGGTGTTGGCTCTACAACTTTTTCCTGCTTCGGCAGATCCTGCTCCGATGCTATAGGCTCATGACGCTTTCCAATGGAAAGATGGGAAGCCTCTTCCTTTTCGAGGGCCGAGGACTTGAATTCCTTTTCCAACATGGACACTTGGTCCAAAGTGATTTTAGAATTGGGATTGTTCTCCACCTCATAGCCCTTTTTGGCCATTGACTCAACGATGGTTGCCGTACCCACGTTGAGCTTTCTGGCTATTTGGCCTAATCGCATCATTTTTTCTTCTGACATAAGCAAAAACCTCTTTCGAAATCTTAAGTAAAATTAGGGTAATCTTCGGGGTTAAAGCCCCTTATTGGTCAAATTCTGTTCTGAGTATTCGGAAAATTTCATCGATAGTGACCTCTTCCAACTCTGTTCTGCGGATCAAATCTTCCTTACTCAGCACCAACACGCTCTTTGCAGTGTCTAGGCCAGTCTTTTTAAGTTCGTCGATAATCCACTGATCGATCTCATCTGAGAACTCGTTCAAGTCCACATCTTCTTCTTCATGATCATTCAACTCACGGAACACATCGATTTCAAAGCCCACCAATCGGCTTGCAAGTTTGATGTTGAAGCCTCCTTTTCCAATCGCTAAAGAAACCTGGTCTGGCTTCAAAAACACAGAAATTCGTTTGGTCTCCTTATTAATGGATAGGGAGGAGACTTTTGCTGGACTCAAGGCGCGGGATACATACAAATCCAAATTCTCTGTGAAATTGATTACGTCGATATTTTCATTTTGTAGTTCACGTACGACTGCATGGATACGTGATCCTTTCATGCCTACGCAAGCACCAACCGGGTCAATCCGGTCATCGTAAGACTCTACCGCTACTTTAGCTCGCTCTCCCGGCTCGCGTACTACCTTCACAATGGTGATCAAACCATCATATACTTCTGGAACTTCATTTTCAAAAAGTCTTTCCAAGAAAACAGGGGAGGTCCGAGACAAAATCACTTTAGGATTTCCATTGATCATGTCTACACGATGAACTATTGATTTGACGGAATCTCCTTTTCTGAAGCGGTCTTTTGAAATTTGTTCGCCCTTGGGCAGAATCAACTCATTGCCTTCATTGTCAATCAAAAGAATTTCACGACCTAAAATCTGGTATACTTCAGCTGAAATAATTTCTCCTACTTGCTCCTCGTATTTGCTAAATAGAATGTCTTTTTCAAGGTCCTTGATACGCTGAATTAAAGTTTGACGAGCCATTTGAACAGCTCTTCTTCCAAATTCTTCCAGTTCTATTTTTTCATAGACCTCTTCACCTACTTCAAAGTCAGGTTCAATTTTTTGAGCATCGGAAAGGCTGATTTTATCAAAATCCCAGATATCTTCAGAGTTGTCATCTACAATTTCTCGAATTCTGAAAATTTCCAAATCACCTTTGTCGGCGTTAATGGTCACATCAAAATTATCGTCTGATTCAAACTTCTTGCGAATCATCGCTCTAAATACATCTTCCAGTATACGGATCATGGTTGGACGATCCACATTTTTTGATCTCGCAAACTCTGCGAAGGATTCAATTAAGATTTTTGCATCCATTGGTATTAGTTAAAAGATACTTGTACGATAGATTTTTTTATATCATTGAAGGAGACACTTTGCTCCTCTTCAACACTTTTTTTTCCCTTTTCTTTTTTGGTAACCACCAACTTAATCCCCTGCTCCTCAACTTCCTTTAATTTGCCCACTACTTCTTCTCCAGAAACCAGATAGACTTTGAGAGACCTTCCACTATTTTTTTGATACTGTCTTTTTTCGGTAAGCGGATAATCCAAACCAGGTGATGACACCTCTAAGATGTAGGCTTCGCCCAACTGTTCATTGGTTTCGAGCTCCCCAGACAAGGCCCTACTCAAGGATGCGCAAGCAGCGATAGTCATCCCTTGATCAGCGTCAACCAAAATGAGGATTTTGGTTTTGTCAGCCACCCGATCAATTTTCACCTCCACAATAAAATGTTCTTCATTAGGAAGGTGCTTTTGGACTAGATCTAGGATCACATGCTTTAAGTCACTCATACAGGAGGATAATGAAAGAGGGGACTGTTGTCCCCTCTAGAAACTTTAGAATACCCCACAAAAGTAATAGAAAGATTAACGAAATACAAAATAGCACATCGAATGCTCCCAAATTTTACTTAAATTTAATCCATTGTCTTGGAAAATTGACTGTGAGGAACAATTCGCTCTCATTACTAACCACCCAAAACAAAAAATCTTCTTTCTCTCTGTTTTATCAATTTAAGGTAATATTTTTGTCGATTCTCGGTCAAAAATAGTACGCAAGGACTAGCCTACACGTCCATACCGAGTTTAAAATCCAAAAAAAATTAAGAATGGGACTATTTGATTTTTTCTCTAGTGACATAGCCATTGATTTGGGTACGGCCAACACCCTAATTATCCATAAAGATAAAATCGTGGTAGATGAACCATCGATTATTGCCATAGACAAAACGAACAATCGAGTTTTGGCTGTGGGAAGAGAGGCGATGAACATGCACGAAAAAACTCATGAAAACATCAAGACCATCCGCCCACTTAAAGATGGAGTAATTGCAGACTTCTACGCTGCGGAGCAAATGATTCGTGGATTGATAAAAATGATCCCTGGACAGAAAAGAGGCCTATTTCCACAGTCCCATAAAATGGTAATTTGTATTCCTTCTGGCATCACCGAAGTAGAGAAAAGAGCGGTGCGCGACTCTGCTGAGCATGCGGGTGCCAAAGAAGTATACATGATCTACGAACCTATCGCAGCGGCCATCGGTATTGGTATTGACATTGAGAAACCAATGGGATCCATGATCGTGGACATTGGAGGCGGTACTACGGAAATTGCATTGATTGCCTTGTCTGGAATAGTAGCTGACCAATCTATCCGTATTGCTGGAGATACCTTTACCAAAGACATCTTGGACTACATGAGAAGGCAGCACAACCTACTGATAGGTGAGCGCTCTTCGGAAAAGGTGAAAATTGCGATTGGCTCCGCACTTACTGAGTTGGATAATGCTCCAGATGATTACGAAATTCGGGGCCGGGATTTGATGACTGGAATTCCAAAAGTGATCAAGGTATCCTACTCTGAAATTGCTTTTGCACTGGACAAATCCGTTTCCAAAATCGAGGAAGCAGTTTTAAAAGCATTGGAAATCGCTCCACCAGAATTGTCAGCAGATATTTACGACAATGGCATTCACCTCACTGGAGGTGGCGCTTTGCTGAAAGGTCTCGACAAGCGTCTGCACCAAAAAACGAAACTTCCCATTCATATTGCAGAAGATCCATTAAGAGCTGTTGTTCGTGGTACGGGCACTGCACTGAAAAATATTCAACACTTCCGAAACGTTCTGATGACCTAATTTCTGAATGCTACGCATCTTTCAGTTTCTTTACCAAATACGTGCATTTTTACTATTCGCACTGCTCGAGTTTTTGGCAGTTTGGATGATCGTCTCAAACAATTCTCCCCAAGGTGCAGCATTCTTTAATAGTTCGAATGAATTGGTGGGCAGTGCGCTCAAAAAACAAGCGGAGGTGGTTGAATTTTTCTCTCTTGTAGATGCCAATGCCGCACTTGTAGATGAAAATGCAAGACTGAAGAAGGAACTATTGGAATTACAGGTCAGACCAGATAGCATGCCACTGTCTATTGACTCTGCCTTGGAGGCAAATTTTAAACTCAAGGGCGCCCGCGTTGTGGCAAATTCCTTACGGCTTTCACAAAACTACCTTACGCTATACAAAGGTGCTAAGGATGGTATTAAGCCAGGCATGGGTATTTTTAATGCTCAAGGGGTAGTAGGTAGGGTCAAATCCGTATCGGAGAATTATTCTGTTGCATTTTCAGTGTTGAACATCAACCTTCTAATTTCTGCGAAAATCAAATCTTCGAATGTTTTTGGTTCGGTACAATGGGACGGAGGCAATACCACTGAAGTACAGCTCCTTTACGTTCCGCGACATGTCAAAGCGAACAAGGGAGACACGGTAATTTCGTCTGGATTCAATGCCGTATTTCCTGAAGGAATCATGATCGGAAAAATTTCAAAAGTGGAAGTCAACAAAACTGATCCCAATTATTTAGCACTAACAGTAAAATTGAGCACTGATTTTAGTAAATTAACCTACGTCTACTTGGTAGAAAATACTCGATTTCAAGAGCTCGACTCACTATACCGCCAATCCGATTTGATCAATGAATATTAGAAACCTGTTTTCGTACGGCTTCTTGATACTAGTTTTAGGATTGGTTCAAATTCTATTTCTAAAAAATCTTGCCGTCTTTGGGCATGCCTTTGGCTTTTTATATCTTCTCGGTTTATTGATTTTACCTAGTACCATTCGGACCATCCCCTTGATGTTGATTGCATTTTGTATTGGATTAATCTTGGACATCTTCTTCCAAACAATCGGGATGCATACAGCAGCGGCTACTTTATTTGCATTTCTAAAGCCCACTTGGCTCAAAGCCGCTAGCCCTACTGGAGGCTTTGATGAAGCAGAAGAGCCCAGCCTTGGTCAGATCGGATTTGGACGATACATTAGCTACGCATTCCCACTCCTATTTGTGTATTGCCTTGCTTTTTTTACAGCAGACCAATGGGGTACTGGTGGATTTTTTGGAATCCTGAGCAAGAGCTTCTTTTCCGCACTATTCACCTTGCTACTTACCTTGGTGGTGCAATTACTTTTCTTTAGTCGTAAACGAGGTATCTCATGAGAGATCAACGTCCTGCCGTCATCCTATTGGTCATTTTTTTATTAAGTGGGATATTACTTGTTAAGCTCTTTGCGATACAAGTTCTTGATGATAGCTTCTTAAAAAGAGCAGAAAGTAATGCCATCCAACGAATAGTCGATCACCCCTACCGAGGATTGGTATACGATCGTTCTGGCAAATTGCTGGTATTCAACAACCCCATATTTGATTTGATGGTGGTCCCACGGGAATTCCATTTGAAGGATACTACCAAATTCTGCGAACTGTTTCGAATCAGTAAAGAGCAATTAATCGAAGGATATAATGCGGCAAAAAGCTACTCCAAGGTAAAGCCATCCCCGCTTATCAAGCAGCTCTCCAACACCGACTTTGCACGTATTCAAGATTTTTTGGTAGACTATCCCGGATTATTTATTCTTACACGATCCGTGAGGTCTTATCCCAGTCCAACAGCTGCACATGCCTTGGGCTACATTGGAGAGATCAGTGCAGGGCAACTCGGAAGAGATACACTAAGCTACTATTCCCAGGGGGACTATGTAGGACTTAGTGGCTTGGAAAAGTACTATGAAAACGAGCTACGCGGGAACAAAGGAGTTAAATATAAAATGGTCAATGTTCGTGGAATGGACAAAGGGCCATTTAAGGAAGGACAATACGACACCATTTCCATCGCAGGCAAAAACCTTACCTCCACGATTGACCTGGATTTACAACAGTTTGGAGAGTTGCTGATGGCCGGCAAAACTGGTTCTGTGGTAGCAATTGAACCCAAAACTGGAGAAATTTTGGCCATGATTTCAGCTCCATTTTATGACCCAAATCAACTAACCGGGGCGGAGTTTGGCAAAACTTACAAAATCCTAAATACTGACAATTCTAAGCCGTTATTCAATAGACCCATCATGGCTACCTATCCTCCTGGGTCCATCTTTAAAATCGTGCAGAGCTTAATTGGCCTTCAGGAAGGAGTTTTAACTCCCAATTCAACTTTTGCTTGTAACAAGTCCTTGGTAGCCTGCCATAATCACCCCAACCCGGTAAATTTGTTTGGCGCCATTCGGAATTCTTGCAATCCATACTACCACCAAGCTTTTCGTCAGATCATCAACCGAGAGGTATCCTCTAACACCTTCAAAGACACCGAAATAGGATTGAATGCCTGGCGAGAAAATGTTCTGAAATTTGGATTGGGTGCTCCCCTAGGCATTGACATGAGCGGAGAAAAAGGAGGAGATATCCCATCTAGCAAACTCTATGACCGCATCTACGGAGCAGGGCATTGGAAATACTCCACCATCTATTCCCTTTCCATCGGACAAGGAGAGATGCAAGTGACCCCACTACAAATGGCCAATCTTGCTGCTATATTTGCAAATAAGGGATATTACTACACCCCGCATCTGATCAAAGAAGTCGATGGAGATCCCAAAAAAATACCGGCCAAATTCCAAGAAAAAAAATTTGTAGGTGTGGATGCACGCCACTTTGACCTAATCCAAGAGGCCATGGTAGAAGCCATCTACGGGACTGCTGCCAGAGCAGTAATGACCGACTTGGTGATCGCAGGTAAAACAGGAACAGCACAAAACTCCCAAGGCGAAGATCACTCGGTATTTATCGCATTTGCACCCAAGGACAATCCTACAATTGCCATTGCCGTTTATGTCGAAAATGCGGGATGGGGAGGCAGAGCAGCTGCAAGTACTGCATCCCTGATGATTGAAAAATACATCCGTAAAACCATCTCGCGACCTGAGCTTCAGGACTATGTAATCGCAGGTAATTTTATTTACTAAATGAAAGAATCTGAGGTTCAAATCAATCGAGTCGACTGGATCGCAGTATCCATTTACTTTGCATTGGTGATGATTGGCTGGTTCAATATCTATGCAGTCACTTACGATAGCCAGGTAGAAAAAAGCATCTTTGATTTAACCATCAGCTCAGGGAAGCAATTGGTGTGGATTGGAACTGCCATCGGGCTAATCACCTTGATTATGGTGGCGGATTACCGCTTTTTTGAAAACCTATCCCTAGTCATCTACCTAATTTTTCTCGTAATTCTTATCGTTACTCCCATTTTTGGAAAGGAGGTCAATGGACAGATCCTTTCTATTGGCTTTGGGGAATTTCGCATTCAACCCGGTGAATTTGCAAAATTTGCCACTGCATTGGCATTGGCAAAGGTCATGGAGCGCCCTACTTTTGACCTTTCCAAACGGAATTACCAATTCATAGCCTTCGGCGTCCTTTTGATTCCAATAGTCTTGATCTTGTTGCAACCCGATACGGGTACCGCGATGGTGTACTTTTCGCTACTCATCATGTTTTACAGGGAAGGGCTCCCCCAATGGTACTATGGATTGGGTATTGGATCAGTAGGTATCACACTACTTGCCTTGGGTGTAGACAATAATCTTTACCTAGCAGCAGTAATCATCCTTGCCATGATCGTATTAATTTACTTGGGCAAAAAATCTTGGCAGCGTATTCTTGCCTTCTCCCTGATCGGCATCGGACTCATTGCCTACATTTATTCCATAGATTTTGTGGTGTCCAAACTCCCAGTTCACCAACAAAATAGAATCATGGTGCTATTCAATCCTGACATCGATCCATTGGGTGTCGGCTGGAACGTGAACCAATCCAAAATAGCCATTGGATCTGGAGGCTTTTTTGGAAAGGGGTACCTCGAAGGAACACAAACCAAGTTTGACTTCGTTCCCGAGCAAGACACTGACTTTATCTTTTGTACAATTGGAGAAGAGTTTGGTTGGATGGGAAGTTTGGTCGTGATTGGCTTATTCGTAGGCCTACTCTATCGTTTAGTGATCATGGCTGAACGGCAAAAAACTCGATTTTCTAGGATCTATGGCTATAGTGTAATTTCTATACTACTCTTTCACTTTATGATCAACATCTCCATGACCGTTGGTCTCTTTCCAGTAGTAGGGATTCCGCTTCCCTTTTTTAGCTATGGAGGATCTTCACTTTGGTCCTTTACGATTTTACTATTCATCTTCATTAAGTTGGATTCCTCGCGTGCATCCCAACTTGGAAGAATAAGCTAGTGAAGGGTTCCTTTTAGGATTAAAAAAAGCATTCCCATTTTCTAAGGAATCAGTTTCTTTCGTTGGCCTACTACAAAAACTTCCGATAGACTTGTTGCATGAACTCACGGACCTCTTCGGACTCAATATCCCATCCTAGTTCACCTACAAACCGGGCATTAATCAGTTCCACTGCCGCTTCAAAACTAGTTGCCTCATCCACCGATTTTAAAGCGTGGCGAAGCAAGTCAGAATTCCCATCAAACAATTCTTTGGTAAACATAAACCGCTGATTAAGCGCAAGGCTATCTGTGAGATCCCCCATGATTCCTTTCATTCCTCTATAGGATTCTGAAGCGAATAGGGATTGCAAATGAGCTGCATCTAAGCCCTTTCCAGTAGCGGGAGTTGAGGCGATGGCTTCGCTTTTTTCCGGTTGAAGTATCGGTAAAGTTTCTTCAGGTAGTTCAATTAGCTCCTCTTCCTCATCCACTTCTTCCTCTGGTTCAAATCGCGGGGATTCTTCCTCGGCTTCAAACTCAGGTCCTGTAGATTCTTCGGCTTCCTCAATTTGGCCTGTTGATTGATCCCAATACTCCTCCAAATCAAAAACTAAAGTGTCTCCAAGGGTTGCTAGCAGCTCCTTTGGCGAATCCAAGCTCACTTTGAATGACTGAAAGTTCGCCAAAATAGCCTGTTGATAGCTCTCAAAGTCCAATCCAATACCCGTCTTATCAATTAGGCCAATTACCAAACTTTCATTCCATTTGAAGTACTTTTTATTCTCCTTTAAGTATTCATTTATTTTTCCAGTAGGCGCTTTTGCTAGCTCATTTTGGAAGAAGGTGAGGGGGTCTGTAGCAACTTGGATCGCATCTTGTACCGCATCCTGCAAAATACCGGCTAAATGGATGCGCTCCACTTTGATCCGTCTGGAAAGCACATTCATAAACTGGGTAAGCGCTTCATGAACCGCAATGTCACGGTAATCAAAATAGGGACTACCTTTTAGCTTACCCAATTCCTCTTGCCACAACTCAAACAAGCGTTTGATAATGAAAAAATTTACCTGAGTACATGGAGTCAACTGTATGATTTCTTGCCCCGTTATAAATTTTCTACTGCTAAAAAATTGATCACAAACCAATTCTGAATAGGAAATGGCATATTTTTCTAAATAATTGCCGTTAATTTGAGCGGTCATAGGAAGGTATTGTTTTTAAAAACAAACAAAAGAATGGTCCAACTAAGAATTCAAAATCTCGGAAATAGAGCTATTGAATCGGAAAACACGGAACGTAAAGTTATCGAATTAATTCATGAAAATGGAATAGATTGGATGCATGCCTGTGGTAAAAAAGGTAGATGTACCACCTGCAAAATGAGTGTCGTAGAAGGCCAAGAAAATTTGAGTTCCGAAACAGTACAGGAGCAGCATTTCAGAGACCTTAAAAGGCTCCTCCCCAATGAGCGATTGGCCTGTCAAGCGCATTTACTCCAAGGGATATTGACCATTCGAGTGCCTGATTCCTCTAAATTCCCCCATTTGACCTACACTGAATAAGTATGTTCATCGAACCCTCACCCATCAGTAGAAAAAATTCAGAGCAAAAGGGTCAAATAGAAGTGATCTGTGGTTCTATGTTTTCGGGGAAAACAGAAGAATTGATTCGTAGGCTGACTCGGGCACGACTGGCCAAGCAACAGGTAGAAATCTTTAAGCCCTCCGTAGATACCCGATATCACGATACGCATGTGGTGTCTCACAACGAAACAAGCATCCGGTCTACACCCGTAAGCTTTGCTGGCGATATCCTGTTGCTCAGCGGCACCTGCGATGTGGTGGGAATTGATGAGGCCCAATTTTTTGATGAAGAGATTGTACGGGTAGTACAGCTTCTTGCCAACCAAGGGAAGCGGGTAATTTTGGCTGGCCTAGACATGGACTTTGAAGGAAAGCCTTTTGATCCCATGCCCAAACTCATGGCCATTGCCGAATACGTCACCAAAGTACAAGCCATCTGCATGAAATGTGGGGATTTGGCCGCCTTCTCCTACCGACTTTCTGCAGCCAAGGAAAAAGTGATGCTGGGGGAAAAAGACAATTACGAAGCCAGATGCAGAAAGTGCTTCCATGAAGAGCAGGGATAAGGAAAAAAGACATGCTTAAAAAAACGGCAGGGATCGTATTAAGCCATATCAAATACAAGGATAGCAGCATCATTGTGCGCATCTTCACCAGAGAACTTGGCCTAAAAGGCTACCTCGTCAATGGGGTGAGGAGCTTGGGGAAAGGAAGTAAGATTGCACTTTACCAGCCCCTCACCCTCCTTGATTTGGTGGTCTATGACAAGGAAAATTCTGGCTTACAACGGATTTCTGAAGCAAAAATCAAGCATCCCCAGCGGCTTATCCCCTTTGATATGACCCGAACAAGTTTGGCGTTATTTAGTACCGAAGTCATCAGTAGAAGCATTTTGGAAGGATACCAAAATGAAGAGCTCTTTGACTTTTTGGAGGAAAGTATCACTAAATTAGATAGTCCAGAAACAAATTTATCGCATTTTCCCCTCGTATTCCTGCTTGAAAACGCCAGGTATCTGGGTTTTGCCCCAGAGCTGGGGGAAGGATTTTTGGCAGAAAGCATACACCACCCCTTTAGCATAGCAGAGATTCAACTTGTTCTTCCCTACCTGAAAGATCTTCTTGACCATTCCTACCACCCTTCTACAACTTTACCTCTCCCACTTCGGAGAAAACTCCTTGATCACTTGGTGGAATTTCATACACAGCACCTTGCCCATCCCCACCCACTCAAATCCCTACCCATCATCCGCCAGTTGATCAGCTGAATCCTTCTCAAGCGATTCAGTTCAATAAAAATAAAAATTTGTTAAATCCAACTTCAACAAGTAATATTGTACCCAACACGTGAATAAAGCATTCAGCCCACTTTGGCTCGAACTTTTCCTGCAGACCTTTTTAGCATTGAAAATTATTCGCGATCCCAAAACTACATTTTACCGATCCTAATTATTTCATCCCCTCTTTATGTACAACATAGAAGAACTCAGAATCAGACTTTTATCTGAATTGAAGGAGATTGCTGAGGAACTTGGAGTTAAAAATTCCAAATCTTTGAAAAAAGATGAACTGGTCTACGCAATTCTTGACCAACAAGCCATCATACCGGAACAAGCACTCCCTAAGAAAAAACCATCGGTGGTAGAAACCGGCTCTGTGGCGGAAGAACAGCCCGAATTTTTTGCCGCAATTCCCAGCACCAGTACCGAAGAACCCACAGAATTCAAACCTAAATTCAGAAGACAAAACGTCACTGAAATCCCAGCCGTTAGCCCCGATGCTCCAGCTGAACAAAATCAAGCAGCTCCAAGAGAGGAAAGAGCACCAAAGCCATTTGTAAAGCCTGCCAAAGAATTTACCCCTAGACCTGAGAAAAGAGCTCCCCAAGGTGATTCTTCCGATGAACCTAAATTATTTAAACCGCGTAAGCGTGCAATTGAAGAGGCGCCATCCCAAGGAAACACACAAGAAGGAGGGTTAGAAGTAGCGTCAGAGCAGCCTAACCAGGAGGAAGTAAATTACTACCGCGTGGAGGCCGAACTTCCTAGACGCAAAAATTTCAACTCCCCAGAAGACGCGTATATTCCTGCGGCAGAAACCATAACAGGCAATGTTCGTAAAAAACCGTTCATCAATCCCAGAGAATTTGATGGTGTAATTGAAAATGAGGGAGTGTTGGAAATCGTCCAAGATGGCTACGCCTTCTTGCGCTCCTTAGACTACAATTACCTCGCCTCTCCTGACGATATTTATGTTTCTCCAAGTCAGATCAAACACTTCGGCTTGAAGACGGGTGACCATATTAAGGGTTCCATTCGACCTCCAAAGGAAGGAGAAAAATACTTTGCCCTCCTCAAAATCGCGACTGTAAATGGAAAAACCACAGACGAAATCAGAGACCGGGTACCCTTTGAATACTTAACCCCTCTCTTTCCAGAGGAACGCTTAAACCTATCTACCAAGGCAGATGGCTATTCCACCCGTATCCTAGACTTATTTGCCCCTATTGGAAAGGGTCAGCGAGGAATGATCGTCGCCCAGCCGAAAACAGGTAAGACGGTGCTCTTGCAGCAAATTGCAAACGCGATTACGCAAAACCATCCAGAGGTACACCTCATGATTCTTTTGATTGATGAGCGCCCAGAAGAAGTAACCGACATGGCTAGATCTGTAAATGCAGAAGTCATCTCCTCTACCTTTGATGAGCAAGCCGAACGCCATGTCAAAGTAGCGAACATCGTGCTTGAAAAAGCAAAACGAATGGTAGAAGTGGGCCACGATGTGGTGATTCTTTTGGATTCCATCACTCGATTGGCTAGAGCACATAATACCGTAGTCCCTAGCTCAGGCAAAATCCTCTCCGGTGGGGTGGATGCCAATGCACTACACAAGCCTAAGCGCTTCTTTGGTGCGGCAAGAAATGTAGAGAATGGTGGTTCCCTGACCATCATCGCAACAGCCTTGGTTGAAACTGGTTCGAAAATGGACGAAGTAATCTTTGAAGAATTCAAAGGTACGGGCAACATGGAATTGGCTTTGGACCGTAAGCTTTCCAACAGAAGAATTTATCCTGCTATTGATGTACTCAGCTCTGGAACTCGCAGAGAGGACCTGTTGATGGACAAGGAAGAAATGCAACGCGTCTGGATTTTACGTAAACTGATGAGCGACATGACTTCCCAAGAGTCTATGGAATTCCTGCTTAACCGAATGAAAGGTACAAGAGACAATGCGGAATTTTTGATCAGCATGAATAGCTAATTCTCCTCAAGTAGTGATTCAAAAAAAGGGGCTTCTGTAGAAGCCCCTTTTTTCTTAGAAATCTGCTTAGAACCCTTGAAAAGGTAATGTTAGTAAATCCCAAAGTATCACTTAAACAAAAAAGCAGCCTGTTGGCTGCTTTTTTAATGCTGTAGGGGAAGGATTCGAACCTCCACGCGGCAGTTAGGCATGAATTTTTGTACACGCTTTATCCCATTCCGATCTATAAGACCGTCATCCCCACCCCCGAGACAGGAGGGCTTGTCTGCCAATTTCAACACCCTACAAGATGGATCAAAAGCGAATATCCGCTTTTATGTGAGCCGTAAGCCCGACAAAAGCAAATGTATAGAAAAAGCGGATTTAATTAAAATTATTTTAACAATTAACTTATTTTTTTATTGTTTATTTATTTAAACGGCATTTTTGTTGTCGTTTTGATATTTAAAAAGGGGTTAAAAATTAGAAAAATTGTCGCTTTGGAAATTTAAGAGAACCCAGAAAATTGAAAAAATAACAGTTTAGGCAGCTCGGTTTAGGCAAATAAAAAAACCATGAAAAGAATTCATGGTTTTAGTCAATTAACAATAAACCCAAAATAACCTGTTGTAAGAGAAGGAGTTGAACCTTCATGGTAACAAACACGAAAGATTTGTTTTTGTTTTCCTTTCCTTAATTGACTACTTCTTTTGTCAATTATTTTTTGCCTTACAAATCTGTTGCACTACTAATATTACAACAAGACAAAGGTACAAAATGAGGCTATTTTATTACACATATTTCAAAAAATCTTCTAAAAATTTACATTATTTTTAAGGAAATCGATTGAAATATATCAACTTGCAAATTTTTTACTTGTTTGACCAATTAAAATTGAGGAATTGGCATAAAAAATCAGTCTGTTTGTTAAAAAACTGTGTTTTTGATTACTTGATTTTCGCTTTTTACAAAAAAATCCGATCAGTCTACCTGCACATACTGCTCCCATTTCTGTAGGACCATTGAAAAATCTTCAGGCAGAGGAGCTTCAAAATAGAGGTTTTTCTTAGTAATGGGGTGCATAAATCCCAGGCTCTTCGCATGTAGTGCCTGCCTTGGCATGGCGTCAAAGCAATTGTTGATAAAGCTCTTGTATTTTGCAAATTGAGTCCCTTTTCGAATTTTATCCCCCCCATACATGGCGTCATTGAATAAAGGATGGCCTAAAAATTTAAAATGTGCCCGGATTTGATGAGTTCTTCCAGTTTCTAAGGTACACTGAACCAAAGACACATAACGAAGACGCTTCAAAACTTTCCAATGCGTAATTGCATGTTTACCTTGACTCCCATCTGGAAATACATCCATTACCTTCCGATCTTTGGCACTACGCCCCACATGCCCTACGATGGTTCCCTCTTCCGCCTCTGGTTCACCCCAAACCAAGGCCAAATAAGTTCGCTGAATGGTATGGTAAAAAAATTGAGCTGCCAATGGCGCCATGGTCTCCTCTGTTTTGGCAATCACCAACAAGCCCGAGGTATCCTTGTCAATCCGGTGAACTAAGCCAGGCCTACCCACATTCCCTTTCATTTCAGGCAGGTGCTGAAAATGATACACCAGCCCATTCACCAAAGTTCCAGACCAATTGCCATGAGCCGGGTGAACGACCATTCCTGGAGGCTTATTGACCACCAATAGATCCATGTCCTCATAGACAATGTCTAAAGGAATATTCTCCGAAATCACCTCGGTATCACGCGGGGGCTTCTCTAGCAGCACCCGAATGTCATCTAGGGCTTTAATCTTGTAATTGGACTTCACCGAATGCCCATTGACCTGAACTCCTCCCGAATCAATTGTCTGCTGTACCTTATTTCGGGTAGCATTCGCAATTCGTTCCGTTAAAAACTTGTCAATCCGAACTGAAGACTGTCCTTTGTCCACCAAAATACGGTGGTGCTCGTACAAGGATAACTCATCTTCTTCCAGGTCTTCTTCCAAGTGCTGTTCGCTCATGACACAAAAATAGAAGGATGTCCCGTAACTTTGTCAAAATACTTTGAATGCTTCTCCCTCAACATATCCCAAGCACCCTACTCCAACACCCACTACTCGATCAAATGGAGGTAGAAATGGAAGTGATGCGCTTGGATCAAGTTCATCCAAAAGTTTCAGGGAATAAATTCTTTAAACTTAAATACAACCTAGCCGAAGCACTCAAACAAAAGCACCAACAAGTACTGACTTTTGGCGGAGCCTATTCCAATCATATTTACGCTACTGCCACTGCTGCAAAAATAATCGGCCTAAATTCTATTGGAATCATTCGAGGGGAACTTTTGGATAGCCAAAACCCCACCTTGGGCCATGCAAAGGCGGTTGGTATGCTGCTAAAAGGCATTTCTAGAGAACTTTACCGAGATAAAACCAATCCCAAATTTTTAGAACAACTCCGGCAAGAATTGGGTGAATTTTACCTAATCCCTGAGGGGGGCACCAATGCCCTCGCCATCCAAGGCACCACTGAAATCTTGAGCAGTAACCAATTCAATTTTAGCCACCTCGCCACTTCCATTGGTACAGGAGGCACCTTTGCTGGATTGGCCAATTCACTACTCCCCCAGCAGGAGCTGCTCGGAATTTCGGCTTTGAAAGGTGATAGCATCCAAGAGGAAATGAAGCAGTTACTGCATACTCACCACATTCAATCCCAAGGAAGTCTTTCCATATGGACGCAGTACCACCACGGAGGATATGCCAAATGGACCTCCGAATTGATTGAATTTATCCATTGGTTTTGGGAATCATTCGGCATCCCACTGGACCCAATCTACACGGGAAAAATGGCTTTTGCCTGTTGGGATTTACTGCAAAAAAGCTACTTCAAACCAGGCTCCCGCGTACTTCTAATCCATACGGGAGGCCTCCAAGGAAATCTTGGGTTTGCACAACGCACCGGCATCGAACTTCCTAGTCCTTTAGCGTAAAATAGTCTGCTGATTCCTGCGGATGCAACTGCAATACGTTGGCAGCAGCGAGGCGAACAAGGGTTTTTGAAGCCATGTAAAAGGGAATCCCCGCCGCTTTGGAAAATTCTTTGAGCGTAATTCGTCCCCTTTCCTCTAAAAATTTCATCAACACCTCTTCCTTTTTTCCGTAAGTAAAGACGGTATCTCGAGGAACTCTACTTTTTCGAAGCAGCTCCCAAACCTCTCGGCTGGCCTGAACAGTTCGGTCTTGAACTCGGATGTAGGAAATTTTCTTCTCCTCAGCCCACAAATAATGGGGCCTGTCCGGGCTATGGGGAATTTGAAAGACCGCTACGCCTTTTTTCTCTGATAATTTTACGGTTGCTACCTCCACCTGCAAGGGAGGAAAAATTAGCGTTCGGATGGCTTTTTCCATCACAAAAATTTCCTCTTCAATGAAGCGCTGTCCACTGACAGTTCCGTCATCGTCCACACCAATCAACAACGTTCCTCCCTGGGTATTGGCCAGAGCAATTACCTCTCGCACGATTTTTTCGGGATAGGCTGCCTTTTTTTTGAATTCGATTTGGAGTCCTTCGCCCTTTGCGGCCAATTCCTTTACTTCCTGAAGGGTCATGATGGTTGGGTCGAGTAGTTTAAATCCCTCGGTTCAATTCTTCCAATCTTTTCTTTTGTGCCATCCACTCATCTCTCAACTGCGCAGCCTCCATGAAGTTCAATTCTTTTGCTGCTTTTTCCATTCCCTTCTGGGTTTGTTGAATCAGCTTTTCCAACTTTTCGGTGCTCAGGTACTGCACCACTGGATCTGCCACCAGGGAAGCCTCCCCCGGCATGGGCTCTGCATATATTTTTGGGTTTTTCTTGGAATCTGCCACCTTAGTTTGCCCCATGATCTTTTCCCTCGACTTGATGATGGTCGTCGGAGTAATGTCGTGCTCAAGATTGTAGGCAATCTGAAGCGCTCGCCTTCGTTTCGTTTCGTCAATTGCAGCATCCATAGACTTCGTAACCTGGTCTGCATACATGATTACCCTCCCTTCGGAGTTTCTAGCCGCCCGACCAATGGTCTGCACTAGGGAGCGCTCATTTCTTAAAAATCCCTCCTTGTCGGCATCCAAAATAGCGACCAAGGCAACTTCTGGCAAATCCAGCCCCTCCCGAAGCAAATTGACCCCTACCAATACATCAAAAACTCCGAGTCGAAGCTCTCGAAGAATTTCCACTCGATCCAAGGTTTTTACTTCCGAGTGGATGTAGCGCGACTTCACCCCTGCTCGCTCCAAATACTTTTGAAGCTCTTCTGCCATTCGCTTCGTCAAGGTAGTGACCAACACTCGAGCTTCTTGCTTGATGGTTTGATCGATCTCTTCCAACAAATCATCCAGCTGATTTAAACTTGGCCTCACCTCTATCGTAGGATCCAAAAGCCCCGTAGGACGAATAATCTGCTCCACCACAATCCCTTCGGTCAAGATCAATTCGTAGTCTGCTGGAGTAGCGGATACGTAGACGATTTGGTTGCTGAGCTGCTCAAACTCTTCAAACTTCAGCGGGCGGTTGTCCATGGCTGAAGGAAGACGGAAGCCATAGTCCACTAAATTTACTTTTCGGGCACGGTCACCTCCCCACATAGCCCGCACTTGAGGTAGCGTGACGTGGCTCTCGTCGATGACCAACAGGTAGTCTTCAGGGAAATAATCCAACAAGCAGAAAGGCCTTGTGCCGGGCTTTCGCCGATCAAAATAGCGGGAGTAATTTTCTACCCCAGAGCAGTAGCCCAACTCTCGGATCATCTCCAGGTCAAATTCAGTTCGCTCTTGGAGTCGCTTTGCTTCCAGATATTTCCCCTCCCGCTCAAAAAAAGCGAGCTGCGCAACCAAATCATCTTGAATCTCATGAATGGCCGTGTCAATGGTATCCTTGCCGGTGACAAATAAGTTGGCAGGGAAAATAGAAATGATTTTTTCGTCAGAAAACTTCTTGCCAGTTTCCGGGTCAATGCGTTGAATGGCTTCGATTTCATCTCCCCAGAAAATAATCCGGTAGCCAAAGTCCGCATAGGCGACATACACGTCTACCGTATCTCCTTTGACCCGAAAGGTGCCCCGCGTAAGCTCTTGCTGCGTGCGGCTATACAAGATGTCGACCAATTTGAAGAGCAATTGATTTCGAGGAATGCGGTCCCCTTCCTGCAAGCGCAAGATATTCTTGCTGAATTCCTCAGGATTTCCTATGCCGTAAATACAGGACACCGAGGCAACCACAATCACGTCTCTCCTTCCGGAAAGCAGGGAAGAGGTGGCGCTAAGCCGAAGTTTTTCAATCTCCTCGTTGATGCTGAGGTCCTTTTCGATGTAAGTGCCTGAACTTGGAATAAAGGCCTCCGGCTGGTAGTAGTCGTAATAGGAAATGAAATATTCGACCGCATTGTCGGGAAAAAACTGTTTGAACTCCCCATAAAGCTGGGCTGCCAAGGTCTTGTTGTGACTCAGGACAAGTGTGGGCCGTTGTGTTTGTTGAATGACATTTGCGATGGTAAAGGTCTTACCTGAACCCGTCACCCCGAGCAATACCTGCGCTGCATCTCCGGCTTGAAGGCCCGCCACCAACTGCTTGATAGCTTGGGGCTGATCACCTGTCGGTTGATAGTCTGAGGTAAGTTTGAATTCCATAACGTAGTACCAACACCCTTTTCGGGTAAAAAGGTTTAGTTCTCTCCCAAATTAGTCAAGCGTACTTAATCCTCTTTTTTACGATTGTAAAATAGAAAGTTAGCGCGTAACAATAGGAGCAATAGAATTGGAATTAATGCAGGGGAGAAGGATTGCATGCCAAACATCCAAAACAAAAGGGTCAACACTGTGGCTCCCATCACAAACAAAAGGTAGGAAGAAATCCAGTTGGCATTGGGGCGAGCGACTAATCCCCATACCAACACCAGGTGCCCAGGGAAAGCCCAGAGGATATTCCAGTTCCAAAGTGTCGCGGAATGATCGGTAAAAAACCAAAGGAAAGTGACCACTACTCCAAGAATTCCGAGCACCCCAAAAAAGGCAACGTCAAGTCCCTTCATTAACTTGCCTTTCTTGAATCCATATAGCGTCAATACCGCAAAGACTACCGCTAAAAGCCAGAAGACTACCGTCGGATTGAGAAGATGCTGCTGGGCAGCTTCTTTCGGGTACTCTAAAAGCACTCGACTTTGTTTGACTAAAGGTCGGGAAACCCCATTTTCAACGATGGTCGCATTCGCAAATGCCTGCTCCATGTAGGTGGGCAAAAACTGCTTTTCTAGTTCCGTTGCCGGACGATCAATAACCGCTCCCAAAGCAAGGTCAATCCCAAAATCTGCCCAGGGTAGAGGCAGTACAAATTCATCAATCAAATTTCGAAATGTCTTCTCTTCAGCAATGGAATCGCTCCACACCAACTGATCTCCAATCGCGATATCAAAAGCATCTCGGATTTTCGTTGCACAGTTATTGTAGAAAAAATCATACTTGTAAAACCGCCTTGAGGGATCGTATTGTGCGTCCAAATGCTGCAGGAGAAAGTCTTTTTGCTCCTGATTCAAATCCAATACTTGCTCCCGAAGCCCTCTCTTGTAGTAATCGTATTCAATAATAAAGCGATCGTAAGTAGCCACGCTGAGCATGTAGTTGAGCTTGCCAGTAGCAAACTTCCCATAAAAATTAGGCGTGTCAAAGTCAAAGGTGCCAAAGTTAAAGACCAGGTCTCTACCCTCCGGACCTATCTCACGCATGCGGATTGCGCTGTGTCCAAACGAAGAGTACAGCTCCGTTCCAGGATCTGCGGTAAGCAAACTTACTTCCCAGAATTGCGCTTTTGCAGGAATGAAGCCGACGAAGGTCAAAAGAATTAGGAGGAATCCTAGTTTGTATTTCACCATCATTTTTTAACTTGATTTACTTTTTAAACTTTTCTCCAATGGATATTTTTCTTCGCCAACCTCCGCAATCTGGGTTCCATTTTCAGCGTACAATATACAGGATATTCCTCGCAGTTGTATCCCTACTTACCTTTCTTAAACCCTGTTTTAGTCAAGAAATTGGTGCCTATAAAACCCGAACATCGGGAGATTTTAACCAAACTTCAACCTGGGAAGTTTGGAATGGCAGCAGCTGGAACGATGCCAACCAACTCCCGGGAGCAACGGCAGATATTTATGTAGACCGAGCACATACGCTGCGGCTTACAGCTCCTGAGGCGGTCAAAAATCTATTCCTCTTTTCTGGGACCGGCGCAGGGCAAAAATTAAACTTAAATGGGTTTAACATGGATGTGTACGGGGTCTTGGCTGGATTTACAGGCACCGTTCCTGGTACGCCACGGGGAGCTTGGAATAGCCAAAACTGGATTGGAAATTCCCCCAGCAGCACCCTCACCTTCAAAGGAGAGAGCCGAGTCATTGTGGATAAGGCAAGTTGGAGCGCACAAACCACCCAAAGCCGCTTTGGCGTGATCTTCGATCCAGGACCAGACCAGGAACTCGTGTTGCAAGCCCCCTTCAAGGCTCTTTTCTTTCGCGTTCGGTCGGGCAGCCTGTACCAAAAAAATGACGCTACCATCAGCGCTTTGCCTTGCTTCACACTGTCCTTCAATACCGAACTTAGCAACAATGGATCTGG